>CAMDWC010000425.1 GCA_945878825.1 Haliscomenobacter hydrossis DSM 1100 | reverse complement strand
CGAGTAATCATAGTTTACGGCGTGGACTACCAGGGTATCTAATCCTGTTTGCTCCCCACGCTTTCGTCCCTGAGCGTCAATCCAGGCCTAGTGAGCTGCCTTCGCTATCGGTGTTCTATGACATATCTACGCATTTCACCGCTACATGTCATATTCCGCCCACTTCGACCGAATTCAAGTCCTACAGTATCAATGGCAGTTTCATAGTTAAGCTACGAGATTTCACCACTGACTTATAAGACCGCCTGCGGACCCTTTAAACCCAATGATTCCGGATAACGCTTGCACCCTCCGTATTACCGCGGCTGCTGGCACGGAGTTAGCCGGTGCTTATTCATTTAGTACCTTCAGCTCCCGACACGTCGGGAGGTTTATTCCTAAATAAAAGAAGTTTACAAACCATAGATCCTTCTTCCTTCACGCGGCATGGCTGGTTCAGGCTTGCGCCCATTGACCAATATTCCTCACTGCTGCCTCCCGTAGGAGTCTGGTCCGTGTCTCAGTACCAGTGTGGGGGACCACCCTCTCAGGCCCCCTACCCATCGTTGCCATGGTAAGCCGTTACCTTACCATCTAGCTAATGGGACGCATGCTCATCCTATACCGTAACCTTTAATTTATAAACCATGCGATTCATAAATGCTATGAAGTATTAATCCGAATTTCTCCGGGCTATCCCTCAGTATAGGGTAGATTGCATACGCGTTACGCACCCGTGCGCCGGTCGCCACCAAAATAGCAAGCTATTTTTATGCTGCCCCTCGACTTGCATGTGTTAGGCCTGCCGCTAGCGTTCATCCTGAGCCAGGATCAAACTCTCCGTTGTAAAAACTTTGAATTTTGTTGTTACGCTCTATCGTGTATTTCTTATGCTGTTTCCTTTTTTCCTAATAATGTCAAAGAACTTCTGTTGTCAAATAAACATGTCTCAATCTGTTTATCTCTTCTCCTAAAAAACACTCGCTCGTGTTTCGGTGTGCAAAGGTATGAACTTATTTTACTTGTGCAAACTTTTGTTCAAAAAGTTTTAATCTTTTTTTTGTTAACCTCTCTTGCATTCCCCGTTGGGAGCAGCAAAGATACACACTTATTCCACTCCCGCAAGTGTTTTTAAGAATTATTTGTTGAAAAAGTTTAAAACATTTAACAATCGGTTAATAACAAGGTGGTTATTAGAGAATGTTTTTTAACATAAAATTTAAATACCCTATTCTATTTACAATTCTTGTTTGCTTTCTTATTGAAGATTCGATAAAATTGATGGAAAGAAATTGTTTGAAACAGTGATTATAAATTTTTACAGTATATTATAAAGTCTGAATGAAACTATTTGATCGAAAAATTCAAAAGAGTAATGTGTAGTTATGATTTATTAAATTCTATTGATTCTGTCTGTTTGATTTTTTCAATGAGATAATAAAATATTAAGACCGTTGCAAAAGTTATAAATCGAGGCGAATTAAAAATTTAATACCGGAGTTTACTTTTGTAAATGAGGATGTGAAATTTTTGATTCAACGATGAGTTAGGGATTTGCAACGGTCTTATATTATTTAATGCAATCTGATTGATCATAGACAAAACCGGCGACAAAATCTAGTAGATTATCTGTGTAATGCTTCATCTCTTCTTTTGTGGATGTAATTTGATCTCCGTTCAATCGGTTAATAAGTGCGACACATATAATCACTGAAGGTATATCTGCTCTCACGCAAAAGGCTGCAAATGCAGTTGATTCCATCTCGATGTTTCTTACTCCCATCATAAATGCTCTCTGCAGATAGTCGTGTTTTTCTATATCTGTGTATAGAGGTGCTAATGCTCCATCTAATCGACCTTGACCTTCATAAAAATCATCTGTACCCAATGTCTTTCCTAGTACAAGTCTACTAGTTGTTTTCACACATGATTGTATCCTGGCAATTAATTTACTGTCAAGATTAGTAGGAAATGAATACGTTTTATCTAAAACTTGATGATCAAAAACAGCTTTGAAATTGGAATTCACAGCTTCTGTAGTAAGTACTAATGTTCCTGGCTCTATTCCTATTCCACCAGATGTCCCAAGTCGAAGAAAAATATAATCAATACAACCAGCGTACTCTAACAATTTTGTAATTTCGTGCAGAAAAATTAATATAGAAGGCATTCCCATGCCGTGAGACATGGAAATAACATTACCGATTTTATAAAGACTTGTGCGTTCTGTTTTACCGAATTGTTCAATTATTAAAGTTTTGTCCGATCTTTCTTGGATTTTTTTTACGAACTCGTATGCACGATCTGGACTACCTCCCATGCAAACAAACTTAACATTCCCAAACAAAGCTTTTAAATTCATTGAAGAGTCTAACCCTAAGTGATAAAGGTAATCAACTTCAATGTCTTCTAAAATTTTATTTCTATGCATTATAAAAGCAACTAAAATTTAATCAAGGAAACTTCAACACAAACTCAGTTCGTCGGTTGACTTGGTGGAGTTCTTCCGAACATTCGATACCGTCGTCACAGTGATTTAACAATTTCGTCTCTCCGTAGTTCTTCACTTCCAATCGGTCGCGGGTGATTCCTTTTGAGACAATGTAAGTCATACAACTTGAGCTACGTGCCGCTGATAACTTCATGTTGTACTCATCACTACCCCTTGCATCGGTATGTGAACTGATGTCCACCTTAACGCTTTTGTTTTCTTTCAAGAACATCACCAATGTATCCAACTCTGCTTTTCCGATTTTACTCAATGTCGCTTTGTTAAAATCATACAAGATATTGTCTAATCGTACCATTGGTGCTCCAGGTGTTTTTCTGATTTGAATATCTTGTTGCAGCTCTTTGTCCCTGATTTTTGTATTGATCAATGTTCCCGTTGGATCATAACCTGCCTTACTTGTTGTGAACTGATATTCTCTATCACGGATTAGGTCTACATTGATTTTCCCATCTTTATCAGCTATCAACTCTGTGATTTTTCCTGTCGTTAAATCTTTGATCTCGACTTTAGCCCCAGCAACCACAT
>CAMDWC010000424.1 GCA_945878825.1 Haliscomenobacter hydrossis DSM 1100 | reverse complement strand
ATCCCGATCCTAAAATCGAATTGCGATATAATTGGAATGCTGCCTTTGCCCAAAATCCATTTGAACCTTGTGGACTATATTTTGGTAGTCAATTTGTGCACAAAAGCAATGATTGTGGGAAAACATGGGAAATTATTTCGACCGATCTTACCACAAATGATGCCATCAAACAAATGCAGGATTCTACTGGAGGATTAACTATTGATAATACAGCAGCTGAAAATCATACTACTATTTTGGCTATTGCCCCCAGCCCTTTAGATGCCAATGTAATATGGGTAGGCACTGATGACGGGAATTTACAACTAACCCGCGATGGAGGAAAGACATGGACGAATCTTAGCGGATCTCTACCTGGTGTAAAAGCGGGTTCCTGGATTCCATATATTGAGGTTTCAACTAAAAATGCAGGTGAAGTTTTTGTCATTGTAAATGATTACCGACGAAATGATTATCGCCCAATGGCTTTCAGAAGCAAAGATTTTGGCAAAACATTCACGGCCATCGTCACTGAAAAGCAAGTTCCTTGTTACACTTTATCTATTGTTCAGGATCCAATTGCTACCGATATGCTTTGGCTTGGCACCGACTGCGGTCTCTATTTGAGTATAGACGGCGGTAAAAACTGGAATAAATGGATGAATAATTATCCGTCAGTTCCCACCATGGACATGAAAATACATTCCCGCGATCATGATTTGATTCTTGGTACTTTTGGCAGAGCCTTTTATATCCTTGACGATATCAGACCTTTAAGGGAAATAGCGCAAACGGGAGGAAAAGTATTGGACAAAGCCCTTCGGGTATTTCAGGCACCAGACGCTTATCTGGCTAATTTCAAATCTTACGCAGGCTATCACTTCGCAGCTGATGGCATTTATGAGGGGCAAAATAAAGCACCAGGAGCTATGATAACCATTTGGAACAAAGTAGGGGCATCGAAAAATGCAGCAACGCCCGAAAAGGCTAAGATGGTGGTGAAAACTGAAAAGGGGGAAGTTATAAGAAAAATGTCCATGACATTGGACACCGGAATGGTAAGAATATATTGGGATCTTAGAAAAAATGGGGTCGCCATGCCATCTCGACGTGAAACCAAACCCGACGATGAATTACCTGTAGGTGGTTCCGTATCGCCAGGTAATTATTGGTTTATTGTTACCTTAAACGGTCAATCTGACTCTACGATGATTAAGGTATCAGGTGATCCAAGAGAAAATATTTCCATGGCTGACTATGCTGCACAAGAAGCTGGATTCAAAGAATTGGATCAGTTAATGACCAAAGCTACTGCGGGTTTCACAAAGATACAGGATGCCAAAAAGGCTATAACGAGAGTAGAATCTGCCATACAACTCGTTGTGGACAGCACCAAAAAAGACTTAGTGAAACTGGGTAAATCTCTTACCGATTCACTGAATAATTTGGAGAAATTATACATGATGCCTGACGGCCTCAAGGGTATTCAAAGAAGCGCATCGAATATTCAGGGTAGTTTATCGGCCGTTCGCTCTACGATGAATACGTTTGTAGGTGAACCCACGCAAGCGGCAAAAAATAATCTGAACAAAGCGACCATTGAGGTAAATGAGGCCATTGAAAAAATCAATGCCTTCATAACCGGTCCTTTTGAAAATTACAAAAAGAAGGTGGAAGCACTCTCATTTTCGTTATTTAAATAAGTTAGGGTTTTAAATATCCAATAAAAAGGGGGAGGGTAAATTTTACCTTCCCCTTTTTACTTAGGGGATTTATAGGAAAGATTACCAAAAATAAACATCGCCCCAACCAAATCAACTTCAAGTATGAATTCACAAAACCTTATCTTTGTATCGATTAAATAATTGTTTACCCCTGAGGTCTACTATGTGACTTTGTTAAATCAAACTAAATATGGCTTGGAAAATCATAAGCAATGAAGAAGCGTATCAGGCTGCTTTAAGCAGACTGGAAGAAGTATTTGATTGTAAAAAAGGTGACGAACATTTTGACGAGGCTGAACTTTTAGTTATGTTAATTCACAAATATGAGCAGGAAAATGAACCTGCTTTCATAAATCCTGATCCCATTGAAGGTTTAAAGATTTGATTGAAATTAAAGGCAGCAAAATCAAGGTTTCTGAAGTACTGAATAAAAAAATCTACAGAAAAAAATGCCACCCGCACCTTTAGCACCACCGACCAAAATATTAAATTTACCTACTGACAAAAAAAATAAATGATTTAGAGGAACTCAAAAAATCCGTTTTGCAAAAAGCGTTTAGTGGGGAATTAAAAACTAACACAAGTAGCCGTATGAAACACGAAATAGAAAATATAAACCAAGAAGAATACAGTAGCTTACTGCAACAAGCTGCAGAGCAAATACGAACAGCCCGAATTGTTGTCGCCAAATACATAAACAATGCTACGCAATCCGTTTATTGGAACTTGGGCAAATTGCTTTTTGAAAAACAACTTGCCGATGGCTACGGCAGTGGTGTAGTCAACCAGCTTTCGGTTGATTTGAAAACCGAATTTCCAGATATGGGCTTGTCTCCACGCAACTTGTGGGACATGAAACGTTTTTATGAGCGATATTATTCAGCAGATACAAAACTGCGACAAGCTGTCGCAGTTTTACCTTGGGGTCACAATTTGCTTTTAATTAATAAAGTGCAATCACTTGAAGCGGCAGCATTTTATGCTAATCAAACAGTAGAAAAAGGCTGGAGCAGAGATTTGTTACTCAATGCTATAAAAATGGATAGCTTCAGTAATCAGCAAATAAAATCGCACAATTTTATTGAAACGCTTCCTGTCATTCATTTCGAATATGCCAACGAAGTGTTTAAAGACAATTACAATCTTGGTTTTTTAGGCATTACCACACCCATAAAAGAATTAGCGTTAGAAAAACGCCTCACCGAAAAAATAAAAAACTTTGTATTTAGCGTTGGGCAAAGGCTTTTCGTTTATAGGCAACCAACACCGCTTAGAATACAATGGTAAAGAGTATTTTGTAGATATACTGTTCTTT
>CAMDWC010000423.1 GCA_945878825.1 Haliscomenobacter hydrossis DSM 1100 | reverse complement strand
TTTGGTGCAATCCATGATAAATTTATCCATCAGTTCGCAGGCATAAGGTCCGTGTTCCATGACGGTTAAAGTGGCCTCCAGCGCCTCTGTCAGCGAAGAAAAATGAGCACAAAGAATGGCTTCTGCGGGAGGAGGCAAAAGATTAACGTGCAATTTTATCTCTGTGAAAAAGGCCAGCGTGCCTTCTGAACCTGCCAGCAACTCGCAAAAATTAAACGGTTTCCCTCCAGGCGTAAATACCTCGGAGCGAAGCAACAGATCTATGGCATAGCCTGTATTTCGTCTATGAATTTCAGGTTTTGGAAACTGAGCTTCAATTTCCCTTCTATTTTCATCCTCATTTAATAATGAAAAAATATGTTTATACAATTCATTTTCAAGACCATCACCTTTCGTTTTTTCGTGAAACGCTTCCTTACTGAGAGGAGAAAAATGAACAGCATCGGCATTTGACAAAAGGCCTTTTATTTCAAGAACATGATCTCTGGTTACCCCATATTTTATAGAAGTGGTACCAGAACTATTGTTTCCTACCATTCCACCGATCATACACCGATTTGCCGTCGAGGTATTTGGTCCAAAAAAGTAGCCAAAAGGTTTAAGAAAATGATTTAGCTCATCGCGAATAACGCCAGGTTGCACCCTTACCCATCCTTCTTCAGCATTGAACTCCAGGATACGATTCATATATTTTGAAACATCAACCACTATGCCGCTACCAACACATTGTCCTGCGAGGGAAGTTCCGGCGGTTCTCGGTATCAGAGAAATACCTTGTTGGTGAGCGAACGAAACCAATGTTTTAATATCCTTTTCATTTTTTGGACAAGCTACGGCCAAAGGAATATCCCTATAAACAGAACCATCTGTTGCATAAAGAATGCGTGTTGTTTCGTCTTGAAAAAAGTCACCATCGAAATCTTTCGCAATGTCAGATAATTGCTCCCTTGGGAAATCCATATTTAGAGAATTAAATTAATATTGTTACTATAGTAAAAGCTGGTAGTGGGTGAAGACAGAGGTCGTCTGGTTCGAATATATTGCCACAGGAGTAAGGTACATAAAATGCCAATTATCCAGGGTAAAATACGCCAAAATCTGCCTTTTACACCAGGAGCACCGAATAACTTCATTCTTTTCCTAATTTTTTCGGTAGTCTTATGCTCGCAGGCAAAGGCCCCTCATCACTTCCGTAGGTAAGATTAACATCGTCAAGAACCATATCCAATATGGAGTCCTTCCCCCTTTTGTAACCATCCTTCAATTTATGACCATAAAACCCACTGAGTGTATTCCAGTAAAACGCGGTAAAATTGCCCCTTAAATCTCTTATCAGATAAAAAATAGGCGCTTGCACCTCCTTTTCAATCATCTTCATAAGAATCATGCCCTGGGTTTTCGATAAATTTCGCAGAGGTGTTTCAAACTCATTTTTCAGTTGATCTTGAAGTTCCCTGGTATATTTTCTTCTTTTCCCCTTTCTCATTTCCGCCGTTTGCCGTTGAACTTCCTTAAATATTCGAATCGCCTTTTCCGCATAAGGATACACCTGATAGGCATACCTCCTATATCTTTGGTACTTATTATATTCGTCCATACTGGCGAATTCCCTTCTTGAGGTTACCGTCATGTCACCAAAATTTGCCAATACAATGGTGTCCCCACAATCATCGAGGACATATTCATATAGATCGCCATTGATAAGAAGCGTCATTTTCTCCTGGGCATGAAGTTCTGAAAGAAAAAGAATGCTGAGGACCAGCCATAAAATTCGCATAAGCTCGTAACTAATTTGATACAAATATACAAATATAATAAATCGAATGTTTCCAACAGGTCGACAAATCGGGTGTTTTGTCCTTTCTTAGGGAATGTAAAACAGAGTAATTCAAGCAAAATGATAGGATATTTAATCTTTTCTAATTCCAACCTAACAATATGCTAATGAATGTTTCATCAAAGCCGGTTTCTATCCTTTTCATTGCAAATAGCGCTTATTTTTTACATCATTATTATGAACATCTCCTCGCTTTTTTTATATCGTCGGGCTATCGCGTTAGCATCATTGTGCCTTTGGACAATAATGCCGTCGAAAAGGAATTCCCTGAAGATTACGACACATACTTTTTACCCTTTTTTCATGCTTATCAATTCAATGGTTTCAAACAAATTAAACTACATAGAGAACTTAAAAAGATACTGTTGAAAACTAAGCCATCGGCTGTTTTTTCATTTACGTTCAAAATATCCATAGCCGCTGCCATCGTTTGCAGGGAATTACACATACCCTTAATTCCAACTTTCACTGGATTGGGATTTTTGTTTATGCACCAGAAAATCATCGCCGACCTATCTGGTTTTTTATTAAAAAAAATATTCCAGCAATGTCCAATGATTCTTTTTCAAAATAAGGAGGATGGTCATTATTTTCTCAGGAACAAATGGATTGATATTGAAAAAATGAGTTTTATCGCTGGTTCCGGCATTTGCCCAACTTACTATCAGCCTATTAGTTATCCCGAACATACAAAAACCAGGGTAATTCTATTTTTAGGTCGCATTCAATACGATAAAGGCTTACAATGTTTAATAGGCTCTTTAAAACGTCTTAAAAATGAAAATATTCCATTCCAGTGTTTGATGGCAGGTAAAATAGGCGGTGGACACCCCACTGACATTCCATTATTCAGGATGTTGGAATGGGAAAAAGAGGGGATTATACAATATGTAGGCAATCATTCCGACGTTCGCCCATTCATTGCCCTTGCGAATATGATTGTGCAACCTTCCAAAAGAGAAGGCTTATCCAGAACTATTTTAGAGGCCCTTGCCTGCGGGCGACCCGTTGTTTCTTCCACTGCACCAGGGTGTGCCGAATTAATCAAAGAGGGAGAAAATGGCTGGCTTTTTCCAACAGATAACATAAAAGAGTTAACGCTTTTATTCAAAAAAATACTGCTCATGCCCTATTCAAAACTTTTATCTATGGCTAATCAATCGCCAGGTAGTATTCCACCC
>CAMDWC010000422.1 GCA_945878825.1 Haliscomenobacter hydrossis DSM 1100 | reverse complement strand
TTATATCTGCGATAAACAACCTCTTCCATACTCGCAAAATCATTAGGCCCAATGACCGTTTTAACATGAAAATGGCGGTAATCTTTTTTTGATGGTTTGGCATTTTTGAATACAACGCAAGAAGAAACTGGATGAGTTCCTTGTATATTAGAATTGTCAAAGCAGTCAATATGAAAAGGTACTTCTGGCATATTTAAGTCTTTTTGTAATTGCTTCAAAATCCTTTCCGTAGGTGTTTGTTTCTTTTCTTTACTTAAAAGATCTTTCTTTTTTTGAAGTTTATAGTAAAGCACATTTCTTTCTGAGAGTTCTAATAATTTTTTCTTATCACCAATTTGAGGTACTGTATTTTTTACATTGGTTTCAGTTAAGACAACCGGAATCGATGTAATTATTTCAGGAGCAAAGCTATTAAACCGATCCCTGATAATTGGAATAGCTAAAGACAGTAAATCTTCCGGTTCTTCTTCCTCCAGTTGAAGGGTAAGTTCCTGCGTATGAGCCTGAATAATAGCGCCATTGACCACTCTCAAATAATTAATATAAGCCTCTTTTTCATCTGTTAAAATGGTAAAAACATCAACATCCCTGATAGTATGGCTAACAATGGTGGATTTAGCCTGATAGTCTTCAAAAGCAGCTAATTTTTCTTTAATAGCCTGTGCTTTTTCGAAGGCCAGCTCTTCAGCATATTGGTTCATTATTTTTTTGAAATGCTGTAATACAGAACTAAAATGGCCTTTAAGTATATTCTTAATTTGTTCTATTTTTTCATTGTAGATAAGCTCTGATTCTAATCCTGCACAGGGGCCCATGCAATTTTTTATATGGTATTCAAGGCAAAGTTTAACTTTTCCATCTCTAATATTTTCTTCACTCAGATTAAAAACACAGGTTCTTAGAGGAAATAATTGTCGGATTAATTCTAATATTATTTTTAGTCTGCCTTTTGAGGTATAAGGTCCAAAATAAACTGATCCATCTCTAATGACTCTGCGGGTAATAATTACTCTTGGGAATCGTTCATTTTTAATGCAAATATAGGAGTAGGATTTATCATCTTTGAGGGAAACATTATATCTTGGCTGATGCTCCTTTATAAGGGCACTTTCTAAAAGCAGCGCATCTGTTTCAGATTCGACCATGGTAAAATGGAGGAAATCAGCATTTTTAACCATGATGCGGGTTCGAAAAAGACGATCCCGTCTCTCTCCAAAATAAGAAGAAACCCTATTCCTTAGGTTTTTAGCTTTCCCCACATAAAGAATGGTACCGTCCTGTTTACAAAATCGGTAAACGCCTGGTGTTTTAGGAATGGTTTCTGCCAATTCCTTATATTCCTCCGTTGTCATAAAGGTTGGAATCTAAGCTATTGCGGTATCTCTTAAAAAATCAATTTCCACTAATTCGCATAAAATATGTCCTACCAGCATGTGACATTCCTGAATTCTTGGGGTATCAGTAGATGGAGCCTTAAAAAGATAATTACTTAATGGGTCCATTTTGCATGTATTATGTCCAGTAAAACCTATGGTAATGATATCGTTTTCCCTGGCATATTCAAAAGCATTGATAACATTTTGTGAGTTGCCGGAGGTTGAAAGCCCCACCAGAATATCACCGGGTTTCCCTTTGGCGGTAAGTAAACGGGAAAAGACCTTTTCGTAACCATAATCGTTAGCTACGGCCGTTAAAAAAGCATTATCAGCACTTAATGCCTCAGCATTTAAGGGTTTTCTGTCAAAGTAGTATCTGCCGGAGAGTTCAGCAGCAAGATGCATGGCATCGACAGCACTGCCGCCATTTCCACAAAACATTATTTTATTGCCATTGCGAAGCGCGGCAATCATCCGTTGAGCCATTTCACTCATTAGAAGGGTTAATCCCGTATTATTTAAAAGGGCTTGTTTACTTTCAACAGACTCTTTAAATCTTTTAGTAATAATTTCTTGCATGATTGTATTGTTGGTAAACCAATGGAAAAGTCCTCAAAAGTACATAAAATAGATTATTTTTGAGGTTCATCAATAAGATATGGCGTGAAAATAATTTTGATCGGTACAGCACACCCATTCAGAGGCGGACTTGCTTCTTTCAATGAACGGTTAATGACTCAATTTCAAGAGGAAGGTCATGAAGTAATGATTTTAAACTTTACGCTACAATACCCTTCTTTTTTATTTCCCGGGAAAACACAATTCAGTGATAGTCCTGCACCTGAAAATCTGCATATCACAAGACAGGTTAATGCCATAAATCCATTTTCCTGGATTCGGAACGGCTTATTCTTACTATCTCAAAAGCCTGATATTATTCTTTTTAAATATTGGCTTCCTTTTATGGCCCCTTGCTTCGGCGTTATTTCAATGATAGCCGGCTGGAGGAAATCGATCAAAAGACTGGCCATTTTAGATAACATCATTCCTCATGAAAAAAGGTTTTTAGACGCTTTTCTTACTTCATTCTTCGTTTGGAATATAGATGCTTTTTTAGCAATGAGCCATTCCGTGGCTTCCGATGTAAAGCGTTTTACTCTTAAAAAGAAATGTGTTCTAAGCCCTCATCCATTATTTGATAATTTTGGACCTCCTATAGATAAAATGGTTGCGAGGAATTATTTTGGATTAAATGAAGATGAAAAAGTTCTGTTATTCTTCGGATTTATCAGACCCTACAAAGGGCTTGATTTACTAATAGAAGGATTGGCAAAAACAAAAAGTGAAAACGTAAAATTAATTATAGCC
Organism: Haliscomenobacter hydrossis DSM 1100; assembly: GCA_945878825.1. Lineage (GTDB taxonomy): Bacteria > Bacteroidota > Bacteroidia > Chitinophagales > Saprospiraceae > BJGN01. The sequence continues at coordinate 275 of CAMDWC010000422.1, read as the reverse complement.
GGTGAGTTTTACACAGACGAAAAACCTTATTTCGATCTGGCAAAACAATGGGGGGTTGAGGATAAATTGATTTGGAAAAATCATTTTATTTCAAATGAGGAGGTTGGACTTTACTTTTGTGCCGCCGATCTTGTCGTTCAGCCTTATAAGCATGCAACGCAAAGTGGCGTCACTCAAATTGCCTATCATTTCGAAAAACCAATGATTGTAACTGATGTTGGTGGTTTAGCTGAAATTGTTCCCGATGGAATTTCTGGTTATCTGGTTTCGCCAAA
>CAMDWC010000421.1 GCA_945878825.1 Haliscomenobacter hydrossis DSM 1100 | reverse complement strand
CAGGATCCAAGATTGTTCGTAGTGGCGGAACCTACCGAGGCAGCTATAAAAGCAGGTAAATCACCTTTAGATTTTGAATCATTTAATGGCGCAAGTTCTGGTGAAAGTCTGGATGATATGGCTTTTAACGCTCAAAAGGGTATATACTCATTGATTAACCGCAAGCGTTTTTATGCTACTTACGAGGGAGAACCTCTAGTTCAGGTTGGGTATGCTGAAATGTGTTTGAATATTGCGGAAGGTATAAACAGAGGTTGGGCTTCTGGCGATGCCGAGAGCTTTTACAAAAAAGGTGTTCTCGCTTCTATGGATTTTTACGGCATTAAAACAGGTAACCTTACCGTTTCTTTTGCTAAACCAGGTGCTGTTTTAGGCATTTTTGATAATTTCACCTTACCTGTAAACACAGATACTTATCTTGCTCTTCCTGTTGTGAAATATGCTGGAAATAGTGTATCTGGTCTGACGCAAATATTAGAGCAAAAATATTTGGCTATGGCACAGGGAAATGATTTAGAGGCATATTACAATTTCAGAAGAACTAATATTCCAGCTTTTCTAAAAGGTGTGGGTACTGGAAATGGTGGTCAGATTCCTATGAGATTTAGATATCCAAATAATGAACTTACGACCAATGCGATTAATTTGAATGAAGCATTAACCAGACAGTTTGCTGGAAAAGATGATGTTTTTGGAAAAATGTGGATGATTCAGTAATAATATTTGACTAGTTAATTTTAAGTTTTGTGATTAATGTGTAGGTGGGTGTGCTCCCCGCCTACACTTTTTTTTATTCTTTCCTTTCTAATGCCTATATTGAGCGCTAAACCTACATAATGTCCCGTTTCCTAAGTTTTTGTTTTATCTGCCTTTGTATTACCCTTCACGCACAATCTCAGCCTAATTTCATATTTATTTTGTCCGATGACCAAAGTTGGAACGGAACGTCTGTATTAATGGATCCCAGTCAGGTAGATTCCCGAAGCGATTATTATCAAACGCCCGTATTAGAGGCATTGGCAAAAAAGGGAATGATTTTTAGTCAGGGTTATGCCTCGGCTCCAAAATGTGCCCCAACAAGGATAAGTGTGCTAACAGGAAAATCGACGTCAAGACTCCATTTTACTTTTACAGATAACACGCAAGAAGCTGGAACCAGAGTTTTGGAGGCTAAAACGGAATTAGTGATTCCTGATTCTTTGACGACTATTGCAGAATGGCTTAAAAAACAAGGTCTCAACTACACGACTGCACATTATGGAAAATGGCATATTCAGGGAAAAGGGCCTGCTTTTCATGGCTTTGACAGGGGCGATGGGGAAACGGGGAACGAAGATGGCAACCACGACGGCTTAGTTCAAACAGATCCGAGAAATATTTTTAGTATAACCGATTCTGCTGTTGCTTTTATGAGCGATGCCGTAAAACAAGCAAAGCCTTTTTACGTCCAATTGTCACATCATGCGCCAAGGAGCCCTTATGAAGCTACACAAAAATCGGTGGACGAATGGAAAGATTTATTGAAACATCCGTTGGGTAAGAGACATAAAGATCCTTCTTATGGAGCTATGCTTCAGGATTTAGATGCGGGAATAAATACCTTGTTAAATAAAGTAAAGGAATTAAATATCACAGAAAATACTTATATAATTTATATTGGCGACAATGGCGCCGGAGGGAATAATAGTCCATTGAAAGGTGGAAAATCTTCTACACAGGAAGGGGGTATTAGAGTGCCTTTTTTCATTTCAGGACCGGGTATTATCGCTAATTCATACCAGACTACTCCTGTAGTTGCGTACGATTTATTTCCGACCATTGCGGCATTGGCAACCAATGGCAGTGCTATTTTGCCTCCTTTATTGGATGGTACGAGTTTGGTTCCACTGCTTAAGCCTCAATTAAACATTCCTTTTAATAGAAATCAACAAGACCTGGTGCTTCATTGTCCGCATTTTAATCCCAATACTTTTCCTCAATCTGCCTGGATTGATAAGGATTATAAATTACTGGTCGATTATGAGGCGGATAAAATTCAACTGTTCGATTTAAAGAAAGATATAAGCGAAACAACGGATTTATCGTCTTTACTTCCCGCAAAGGCGAGAGAACTAACTATAAAGCTCAGAGATTATTTTAAAAATGTAAATGCCCGTATGCCTTTACTGAACAAGAGTTATAGTAAATTTACGGGAACCGCAGAAGATTTGGACAAGGATAGCTTACCCGATATTTGGGAAATTAAAGAGCTGCTTACTACTTCTTTTATTGGCGCAGATGATCTCGATAAGGATGGTATTTCCAACTGGAACGAATGGAAATTACAGTCTGATCCTTACACATCAAACAGCACGACAGCCAATAGGGAAATAAGTAAGTCTTCGTCCCTTTTCAGGGTATTGGAAAATCCTTTTCGGGACGATATTTCTTTGGAATTTTTGAACATTCCCAAGCATTCAAACGTTGAATTATTATTATTTGATTTACAGGGGAAGCAGTGTTTTAGAGAGGTATGTTCTGGACACAAAATAATCGCGCGATTTGCTTCCGCACATTTAAGTTCTGGTACTTATTTACTGCGAGTCCAAATAATTGGTTCAAATGAATTTCAATCACAGCTCATTCAAAAACAGTAAATATGTTAACTTTAGAAACCATTGTAAAAGTAGTCATCGCATTATCCATTCTATTTGTTTGGGTATTCAGGTTCGATAATATCGTCAAGGAATTCAAACAGTATGAATTAAGTGATCTGATGCGAACCATGGTTGGCACATCAAAAATTGTTCTGGCTACTTTGTTGGTAGTGAGCATCTGGCATAATGAATATGTTTTACTTTCAGCTGCAGCTATGGGCTTTTTAATGATCGCTGCTCAGTATTTTCATTTTAAGGTCAAAAATCCTTGGCATAAGTTTATGCCCTCTTTATTTCTTTTGACCTTATGTATTTATCTGGTTTATCAAAATGCTTAATCATTGAGTTTACATAACTTTTTGGTAGCACTAAGTGGTCTTTCTTTTCTTAT
>CAMDWC010000420.1 GCA_945878825.1 Haliscomenobacter hydrossis DSM 1100 | reverse complement strand
CAGCCATCGTATTTTATTTAATAGTGAAAATAAAAAATCATCCACTGTATTATGGGGATTAGCCATGCATCATTTAATTGGGCTGAGTAATGATAAAAACTGGGGCCGGGCAGAGTCCATTCTTCAGTTGGAAACCACTCTGCCCTATCGGTTTCATGGATTTGTCCAATTTGAATTTATCCCATATTATCATTTGGGTCAATTTATCAGTGTAAAACCACACGTGTCGTTCGAAATGCAGAGTAATCTTCACTATTGGAATGTAGGTTCTCATTTTTCGTTAAACAGAAATTTTACAATTGGCACTTTCGTACAACAAATTTATAATTTTGAACAAAATAATGATACACAGTGGATTTCCCTTCAACTGGGATTTGGTCACAACGTACTTAAAGACAAAAAAATAGAACTGGGATTCACCTATAATATACCCCTCACTGGTCTCAGAAATAATATTGGTCCCTTTCTTGAAGCTAATCTGGCTTTTCACTTTAGCAAAAGTCCCGGTTGTGGTATTCTGGGTAAAGACAATGCCATGGCTTATCCCGGTGTTCAATGTCCCAGTTCTTCTTTTAGTAGAGGACGACGGAAATTATATGAAAATATATGGTAAATATGAAATTATCGACATACTATAAATATATACTTATATATTTTATGATAAATTTCAATATATTAAGTATAAATGCGCAAACTAATCTCTGTAATGACAATGATTGTGGAGATGTTTTTGCTACCTATAGTCCGATAGGTTCCAATGTTTTTTGTGAAGGGGCAACGGTCATTCTACAAAATAGAAGTTCCACTAAAGATTTTGAAGTTTTCTATATTGATTGGGGCGATGGTAAAAAAGATACGGTGCGAAATTATGACGATATAAAACACGTTTACACTTATTCTTCACCATTTAAACGTTGCGAATCAAATGCTAAATTCAACCAAATAATCAGTTATATTGGGGAGAAAAAATGTGGCACAAAGAAGAGTTGCAATACAGCAACCACCGTAGTTAGTGTCAAATTAAATCCGGAGGCAAACATTGATATTCAAAGCGAATATTGTCTGGGTAAAACGATAAATTTCAAAGAAAATGGTTGCCATGGAGAAACCTATCTATGGGAATTTGGCGACGGAAAAACGAGCACAGATAGGAATCCTACCCATTCTTACGCAAGTACCGGATTTTACAACGTAAAACTTACCACTTTTAATGAATGTGGCTCTAATACGACCATAAAACCAATCAGGGTAGTTGATTTTCCCAAGGCAGGATTTACTATAAATCCAGCGAAAGGGCTTTGTGGCCCGGGAGGCATTCAACTGAAAATGAATGATGATTTATGGGGAATAGGAAGTTGGAAAATCGATCCACAAGACACTATGTCCTGGAAATTTTTAGATACAACATACACCTTGTCTTCCAAAGATTTAAAAATAAACGCCAAAAAAACAGGAGATTTCACCATCACGCATACCTCACAAAATGTTTGTGGTATGGACAAAATTACAAATAAATACAAGGTTTTTAATCCGCCAACCTATCAAATAGACACTCCGAATATTTTTTGTGAAAAAGCAGTGATTACCGAAAAAGATTTAAAATTTACCTCCGGTGGTGACATAAAATCAATTTCATGGACCTTTGAGGGTGCAGATAGAAGCGTAGATTTTTCTGAACGTTTCAGTGCCCTGACATTTACCAGATCAGGTACGGTTACCATGAAAATCGAGTCGGAAGTCTGTAGCACAATGACCCATCAGATACCTATTACCGTCATTAAAAACCCAAGCATAAACCTGAATGAAAATCCAAATCAATTTTGTAAAGGTGGTGACACATTGGTGCTCAAAGCGAGTCCTTTAGGAGGACGTTGGAAAGGTCAGGGCATCATTGATCCAATAAAGGGGACCTTTTACCCTAAGAATTTGCCTGAAAACACCTCCATTACGTTGACATACCAAATAGGAAATGGAGACTGCAGTGCTATTGATTCATTTAATATAGGCATTATTGCTACGCCTGCCATTTCGTTAGGTATTGATTCATTTTGCTTAGGCGATGCTCCAAAATTATTACTTGGTCAACCGGTCGGAGGAGTATATTCCGGCATTGGAGTAGATTCCGTAAGTGGGCTTTTTTCACCTATATTGAGCGGACCAGGCCGATTTAATGTTTCCTATACTTTAGATAAATTGAATGGCTGTCGCATTACAGCAAGAGATATCATTCTGGTAGATAAACCTCCGGTACTGACCATAGCAGATAGTCTCTTGTTTTGTAACAGCAACAAAGTTTCAAACTTATTGATAGAAACAGATTTGAAAGTTGATTCTACGAATGGAAAATTCACCTGGGGAGGAAAGGGGGTCAATTCATCGGAAGGTTCCTTAAATACCACCTTGCTTCCGCAAAATGAAATATCTACATTATATGTTAAATAGGACCGCTACGGATGCTCTGTCAAGGACAGTGTTTTTGTCAAATCCACCAACACTCCGCCACTTACACTCTCAAAAGATACTACGCTTTGCATTGATGCCATGTCATTCCAACTTACCTCAAATATTCCAGGAGGCACCTGGACAGGAAAAGGAGTAGATGCTCAAAAAGGATTGGTAGATTTATCTATTCCAAGTTCGGGAAAACACAATTACCAATATGTTTTCAGACCTCAAACTTCTTGTTTTCAAGAGGGAATCGTTACCATTGATTTACTAAATATAGGTTTAACTATTTCAGCTGGAGCGCGCGTTGAAATTTGTCCCGATGCCTCCCCATTTTTACTAACGGGAGGATTTCCCCTGGGAGGTACCTGGACTGGACCGGGATTATCAGGTGCCGACAATGCTTTAATAAATCCCTCTATGTTATTACCTGGTGAAAATAAATTTATTTACTGCCTGAGTGATCCAAATTTTAAAACTTGTAAGGCTTGTGCAACTAAAATCATTTATTTAAATTCTGCCCCAACTGCAGATTTTATATTACCCAATAATATTTGCTTAAATACGGCATTTAGCCCACAAAATAAAAGCGTGG
>CAMDWC010000419.1 GCA_945878825.1 Haliscomenobacter hydrossis DSM 1100 | reverse complement strand
ATTTTATTCAGAACCTTTGCGCTATTCATAAACAATTTAATATGGATAATCGCACCCTTTTTACGGGAGATATGGGCGCCTTTAATTATCTGGCAAGAACAAAATTTAATAATCAACTCAAACACGGCGCTCCGGTTAATACGCTATTTAAAGGATATGAACTGGAACGCAAGGATTGTTGGTTCAGGCATAAATAGGTACAAAAATTCACTCAATGCGTCACCAACGGCTTGCAGAGTGAAGGTTTCGTTATCTACAACAATGGGCTGTTTTGATAAAACAAACTCCTTTTTTTGCCCACTCAAAAACTGATAAAGTTTTACCACCCTTATAGTAAAGGCAAAATTCTTATTTTTAACTACATTCTCTTTCATAACATTAGACCTTAACCCTTAAACATTTTCTTTAGGTCCTGTTCCAGTTCTTTCAGGTTTTGAACTTTTTCCAGGGCTTTTTGCGAAAGTTGGTGTTTCCCAAATTCATCACCAGATTTTTTTAAAGCCATCTCATGACTGATTTTACCGGCATGTGTCAATAATTCCCTTCCGTTCAGTTGTAGAATGGAGTCCAAACGATCTATCCAATCTTTCATATACATGGGAGTGCGTTGCAGTGCCATAGTTTCTGCGAAAGCTAAGTATTGTTCTACCAATAACCCCAGCAGCTTAATTTCATCTTCGTTCAGATAGTTTTTCGCAATGCTTACATCTGCTTTGCGAATGGATGGGTTAGATTTTTTGTCATAAGAAATCATGCCCATAAGTGGAAGAGCAGCATCGGCCCTTTGAAAAACCAATTCGGCGGCTGTTTGCTGACTTATGGCCCATAGCAGTTTATTTTGAACCACTTTGAAAAATGCTATCGTCTTTTCGTCTTTGGGGTCATAATCAATGCTGGTACTGTAGATGTCTTTGATTTTCTGGTAGAAAAACTTCTCTGAAAGCCGTATTTCCCTGATACGTTCCTGAAGTTCATCAAAATAATTCATTGAGGTACCTGACTTAAATCGATCATCATTTAGGACGAAGCCCTTTATGATGTATTCTTTAAGGCGTTGGGTAGCCCAAATCCTGAATTGGGTACCTTGGGATGATTTTACTCTGTAGCCAACTGAAATGATTACATCCAAATTGTACCCAAACACCTCAACTTCTTGTGTCTTTCCAGCCATAGCACCGTGTTGAGTGGTTATTCGGAATTTCCGAATAACCACTTTTTCGTCCAGCTCGCCTTCTGAAAACACATTCTTAATATGCTCATTAATGGTAGATTTTGCCTTACCAAACAAGGTTGCCATTTGGTCTTGGGTAAGCCAGACGGTTTCTTCCTCCAGTCGCACATCTATCTTAATGTTACCATCGGAGTTTTGGTATATGATGAGTTCGCTGTTCATATTGCTTTATCTAATTGCGCTTCATGGAATTTCAATAAATAATTTAATTCATTACAAAAGTATTTTCCGAATTCAAATTAAATAAAAAGTCGTTGATTTTTAATGTGTTACTAACTATTTCCATTTTTTTATTTAATAAGATTAAGCCAAATAAGGTAAATATAAACTAAATTTCTTTTTTCTCCAGATTTTGAGTTTTCGTAATGCCAAGTTGAGAGAAAAATCTTTCTTGACTCAACAATTCTGTAGATGTAAAAACCGTCTGAAATTGACCAGGCAACCCGGACCAAATTGGTTCTTCGTCAATTTTGGTGGAAATTTTATATTTGATTATTAATAAGAAAAATAGAAATGACTAAGATCCGGACTGATATTAACTGGAAACATCAATAAAAAGGGTGTTATTGAAAATAATGTGAGCTAAAAATAAATGCATTCACCAAAATTGACCAAGAGCCGAATATGATGCTAGTTATTCCATTTATATTGTGCCATTTTTAAGTGTTTATTAAATTAAAAAAATGGTTTTCGGATTGATTTTTAAACCAATTCCGGTCGCCATTGTGCCAATTATTCATGATTTATTTATCTTCTTCAAAAAAAACATTGACGATGGCAGGATTAAGAATTAACATCATGGAATTAAGAAAAATTGACCTGTAGCGTGTGTTACAAAGTTGAAGAGCCTATGCCCCTGCGTGTTTACACGAAAGTAACCATCTACGAATAACCATTACGCTGAAAACGAAGACGTCCTCTTTAATCCTCAAAATCCTGTAAAACCCGTCGAGAAGAAGACGCGAAACATCGCGTCCCTACTATTTCGTTATCATTACCTTTCTTGTCTCAATGGCTCCATTGGAGGCTATAGTTACATAATAAATGCCCGCATAAAGGGTTTGTATGTCAAAATAAGCTATGGTCTGACCTTTACTTATTTCTGTTTGGTAAATCTTTCTTCCATTTGCATCCAGTAGGGTAACTTCAAGGTCAGAGGGAACTAATCCGTTGACCTGTATGGCAATGAGATCTTGAGAAGGGTTCGGGAATACTTCTATCGATAATTTTTTTAGTTCGTTTTCAGAAATAGCCGTAGTTGTCTTAGTATAAGTGGTCGTTGTTTCCGTTACACTGGTAACCGTACTTCCTGACTTTACGCCATAAAAGGAAGGGCCAATAACATAAGGAAATGCGGAGTTATGATTTGCATCGACGGTAGTGAAATAACAATAAATGCCTTTAGGATATTCAGGGGTTACACAAAATCGGCCATTATGGATATCCAGGTAACTTGGGTCTGTCGGGCGTGAAACCCACTCATAGTCTTCGGCAAAAGAACCTAAAGGATAAGTGGTGCTCACTGGCGGTCCATCAGAAACATCGGTACCATTGGCATGATGTGTTCTTACAGTGATATTTCGGAGCTGGTAACCCGATTTAATTCGTTTTATGCCACCCGTACCATCTGCATTGGCGTAACCATAAGCTCCGTAAATGGGAAATCCGTCAATAGCATAACCTATTAAGGGAGAATGTTTTGTAGGGTCAATAGTATATAAGCCATCGGAGGCATAAAGATTACAAATAGTAGATAAAACCTTTAAATCGAGCTTGAAGGCACTCGGATTTTGATGGACATGATAATTAGTTCCTGCCGGGTG
>CAMDWC010000418.1 GCA_945878825.1 Haliscomenobacter hydrossis DSM 1100 | reverse complement strand
ATGTGAGGCCTCAATAACAAATGCATCACCAACGAGAGCAACAAGATGATCTGCCCGTGGATGAGTAACTGATCATAAATGAAATTGGGCGACTGATGATAATAAAACAACAGGGTTGAAAGTACCACTGAAAAAGTGCATACACACATGTCCAGCAGAAAAACCACCCAACGGTGAAAATAGGATGTCTTATGCAGCAGCGCCATATTTTTACAAATATAATTATAAGCCTAGTCCACAAGACACATTTTAACCAAACAATTAATGCTGTTCATAAAAAAAGCCTCCCGCGGGAGGCCAATAACAAGGGTTTGGATTTGAAAGTGCGGACGGACTTCATGAAATATTAATAATTCCTATCCCCGACAAAATTTAACCCAAATCTCACAAAATAGGGCACTTACAATTGAACGAAATTCATTACTTTTGCAGCCTCAAATAAAAAGCTAGATGCATGGATTTGTATTGCGAAAACATTTGAAATGAAATCATACTAAAACTAAAATTTTGAAAAAAATACAAAACATTCTTGGCAAATTTGGACTGCCCATATATTTTTTTTTTTTGGGATGTTCAATGTCCATTGGCATCGCCGGGCTAACGGAATCGGAGTTCGAAAACGAGATACTCAGCAACATCGCAAAGACGATTAAAGAGAAAACGAAAGGACTCCCCGAGGAGAATCAGATAGACACCACCATTATACTCTGCCATTACCTGCAAGAGAGGCGATCCGAAATTCTTGGCAGTTACAAATACCAATCTTTCAAGGCATCCATTTTTATAAGTTCACTCCAGAGTTTTTATATCGGCACGGGGGCTTGCGGATATTATACCTTGTTGACCACTCGTGTTTTTCAGAAACTGGGGTACCAACCCAAAATCATCCAGCAGCGGGTAAATGATCGATGGGGCGCACACATCTGCCTTGCCTTGCCACTCAAAAGCACTGGCAAACTGATCTTGTTAGATCCATTATTTCGGCACACCTTTCGTGATTCGCAAAACCAGTTGAGCACATTGCAACAGGTTTCTGGCCAATGGAAATCCTACTACAGTCTGCACACGCCCGCCAATTACAATCCCAACTACAATTATCAGCAGGGATGGCGCCATACCAACTGGGATAAATATGGCGCCTCCAGTAGATCTTTATATAAAATTCTTGTCTTTTGCTACGGCAAGGAGAAAACCGACCTCTTAAGTTTACGTACTTTCATTATCGATTCATACAAGATACAGGCCCTCATCGCCTTTTTGGTTTCGGGGATGTGCATTGCGATGATTGCCTTTACTTGGCGATCCGGAAAAAATAAATTGAAAATCTGATAAACTCTGGTGTACGACAACTTTGGGGTCTACAAAACTCCGAAATACGACATTTTATTTAATTATTCTATCTCCAAAGCCTTTGCCAAAGATGGTTAGTATAATGTATTTAAAATATAAATATAGGGTGAAATTAGATGCCATTTGGGCATCTGTTTCCGCAAGTAATTTTGGAGTCGACATGTCAATTTTATTAATTTGTGCTAGTCCGGTTATTCCTGGTCTTAATTTATAAACGCCCAATGATTCACGTATTTTTATTAATTCTTCTTGGTTCAATAAATTAGGTCTTGGGCCTACTAAACTCATGTGACCAAGCAATACATTGAATAATTGTGGAAGTTCATCTAACTTCGATTTTCTTAAAAATGTTCCGTATTTAGTTAAGGAACTAGCATTGGCTAAATGTGTGGGTACAGACAATGTATTTAATTGCATGCTCCGAAATTTTACCAAAGGAAATGATACCATGTTTTTTCCAACTCTTTGTTGACGAAATAGGGGAGAGCCGGTATCAAAATATCCAATAACAAATAGAATTATTAATAATGGACTCAATATAATTATGCCCAAGAATGAAAATAACATATCAAATAAACGAATCATTGTTTTATTGGTTAAATGATTGAAAGGTTTTCAATAATCCTTCTCTTGTTGAAAAGGGTAGCTTTTTTTCAATGGCAAATTTAATTTTGGAATTGTCTACCAAGTACGATTCTGTTAGCTTTTGAAGACGTTCTGAATTCAGTGGAAGTTTCAATTTATCGCCAAGTTTTGCTATGGCAATAATCAAAGTTTTTGGAATATGCCAAATCCTAGCCTTCTTGTTTTTTGATTCAGCTATTAATTCAATTATTTCATTGGTTGAAAATGAAACATTATCGGCAATGTTATAGATGCCTGATGCAATGTTTTCTTTTTCTATTAATTCTTGAATGATAAAACTTAAATTATCAATGTTACAAAAACTTCTTTTGTTGTTAAATGTGCCCAATGGCCAAGGAATTCCTTTGGAAACTAATTGATATAATAAGTTTAAGTTTCCTTTATTGCCTTTTCCATGTATCATACATGGCCTTAGAATAAAGCAATTTTGATTATTATTAATTGGTAAATTTAAAATGGCTGTTTCAGCAGCTAATTTCGATTTACCATAGGCAGTTTTTGGTACTGGTTTGTCATTTTCAAATAATGAACCTTCAACGCTATCAGCGCATGCTTTTACTGAACTAAAATAAATAAATTTACGGGCATTTGAAATGGAGAACTGCGAGTATATTTTTTCTGTTAACTCCGTATTTGCTATAAAATATGCTTGCTCATTGCTTACATTTTTTAAATCGTGGGCTTTACCTGCAGTATGAATAATGGTATCAAAATGATTGTAATCAATGGCATCATCATAGCAATAAAATTTTTTGATAGTTTTAAAATGCCAATCTTCTCTTTCAGGAAAGGTGCGTCCTAAGCCATATATTTCATAACCATTTTGATGTAAATAAATGGCTAGGTTTTTTCCTACAAAACCGGTAATTCCAGTAATTAAAATTTTTTTCATTTACTGATTTGGAATTTTGTAATATTCAAAAACTTTAAAAAAGTATTTGCTGTAAAGCATCATAAAGTTCGTGTATAAGCCATTTAATTTACAAGCTTTAATTATTTCCTGATTAATTTTTTTTGTGCTTTTAAATCCACTGGTGCTTTTACCTCCCAAATTCATTTT
>CAMDWC010000417.1 GCA_945878825.1 Haliscomenobacter hydrossis DSM 1100 | reverse complement strand
TCAGTCCCTTTTTCAAGACATTGTATGCCCAGCGCTGCCAATTGATAACCCTGCGCCGCAGCTTTATCAAAGCTTGGTTCCAGATAAACGGTATCTTCTTTAAATCCAGGAATAGGGAAATCAGGTGAGGAGGTCATTAATCCGCCAATAGCTCCGATAGAAAAAATAGCCGTTCCCCCTAATCCCTTTATCAGCGTAGAATCCCCCTTTTTTAGCCCTTTTTCAAGAGCTTCCCTTACATAATATGGAAAATCAGCCGTTAAATACAAGTTTTTGTTCCATAGTGTTTCCGGGTGGTTAGACCAGTTGAAAAATACACCAAGCGTCGTATCCATTTCTGCATCAATGGCTTGTAAAATATTGATTCGGGGATCCATCACTATCGGTTCCCTGGAATCTTCGACCAGATTAGCTGCTCCTGTTAGATCGTGACCAACCCGGAAAATGGCGGGTCTCAAATGAAGATGAGCCTGGGTAATGGATTGTAATATACCCTCCTGAACTTGTTTTTTATAGGTATTATCGACACCACTGGAAAAAGGCGATTTGCCCCAAAGTCCAACCAAATCGGGGGTTTCGTGACTATGCGTACTCATAATCACCACATAATCAATATTTAACTTTGTTAGCACCATTTTTTTTACCGTGAGAATATCATCGGCGCCAAATCCGATGGCATCAATAACGGTTAATGCTATTTTATGCTTACCATTGGCAATAATCATCGTTCGGGCCCAGAGAGGATCGTGCACGCCCATGGCAGGTCTATTGTTCTGAAAACCAGCCATCCATACCGGATCAAATTTTCCATTTCCATTTCCGTCGGTAAACGTATCGCCATCTTTGGGGTCATATTGTGCGTCCTCATTTTTGTCAATCCAAGTGTCCGGCACCTGCGGCGTAATGTCAACGGAGGCGAATCCAGCTTGTAAAAAATCTTCCTCCGTCTCAATGTGTACATTCATATCAGCATCAGGGTGCCTGTCTCTGATCGCCCAGCCAAATCTTACAAGAATGAGCATTAGAATGAAAACAACGAAGGCAGAAATACGAAAGAACCATTTTAAGAACATGAGGATATAGATTAGGAGATGAAAGAAAAATTAGTTTTTAATTTCTTCATTTAGCAAGGCGAAACAAATATTTATGCCTTCGAGAAAATTGCTGATTTTAAGATTTTCGTCAGCCGCATGAATGTTATTATCCGGATTGGGGATATTAACCGCGAGGGCTGGAATATTTAACGTAGTAATAAAGGGGGAAATAGGTTGAGAACCACCCGTAGATCTAACCTTAACATATTGATTTCCAAATATTTTTTGCATAGACTGTTCTGCCCATTTTCCTAAAAAGGAATTCATGTCTGTCCGATAAGCTTTCGAGCCAATACGGAAAGACAAGAAGGCCAGTTTAGCATAGTTTTTTCTTTCTTCCGCACTTGGCTCATCTTTCACCAAATGAAAACCTGCTTGTAAAACATAGTTTTTGAATAGCTCAATCATTTTTTCAGCAGGTGTTTCAGGAACTAATCGAATATCAAATTCAGCGATGGCATCTTCAGGAATAATGGTTGTAGCCAAGCGACCAATTTTTGCGGCGGAAATACCTTTGACATTTAAGGAAGGATATTGCAAAGATTCTTGAAAAGATTCACCTATTTTTTCTGGTTTTGCAATGCCAATACGAGAAATAAGTTCCTCATTGTTGTCTGGCACAGAGGAAAGAATTGCCTTTGTTTGACTATCGAGCTGAATCGCATCATAAAAACCTGGTATTAAAACGCGTCCTTCCTCATCTTTCATGCCACCAATGAGTCTGGAGAGGGCGAATACCGGATTGGGCACAAAGTTTCCATATTGACCACTATGCATAGGATTAGTTGGGCCGAATACCCTTAGCGTTGCCGATAAAATACCCCTTGCACCGTAAGTTAAAGTAGGTAGATTGGAAACATGTCTTGTTCCATCTAAAATAATCATTCCATCGGCGGCAAAGGCTTCTTTATTTTCAGTAACTGCCTGAGGAAGGTTAGGGGAACCGAGCTCTTCCTGAAAGTCCATGATGACTTTCAGGTTGTAATAGGTCGTTTTTCCCGCCGCCTTCATCATTCTAAGAGCGGTGATAAAGGCCACGACGTTACCTTTAGAATCAGAGGTAGAACGACCAAAAATTCTTGCATCTGATGGATAGGGTGGGACAAAATTAGCCCAGGGGATAGTCTTCCACTGGTCCCCGTCAGGTATTTTCAGCACGGGAACAAATGGATCTTCCTGGTTCCATTCAGAAGGATCAAAGGGTTGTCCATCTATTTGTAAATAGAAAAGAATAGTTTTTGCTTCTTTATTGGTCGATTTTTTTTCAGCCAGTAAAACAGGTACCTCATTGGTTGTCAATACTTCAGTCTTGAAATCGAGTGCCGTAAATACCTTTTGACACCAGGCTAAGTTTTCTTTTATATGTTCTTTATTAGAACCTAAATTGGGTATAGTAAGAAATTCCCTCAAGGTTTGAATACCTAGGATATAAGCATCGGAATGACTTTTAGTCATGGCATCGGGTATATTATTTTGAGCGTCAACGATCATAGGCAGACAAATAAGTAAAAAAATTATAAACCATTTATTGTGAAATAAATACATAAAAGTAAAGCTATTAAATTTAAATAAATCTAATCCCATGTCAAGCGTATTTTATTTCCCGTTCGGACGGCCTTAAAAATGGCTTCTATGATAATCATATCCTTAAGCCCTTCTTTTCCATCTACGGGTAAGAAAGGGATTTTATTTCGCAAAATAATTTCCGCCATCTCCTCCATTTGCATCAATTGGTGGGTAACATGGGGTTGGGTAAGTTCGCCTTTGTTTGTTTTACCTTTTATCGGACCATAACCAGTTGCGGGTTGAAGTTCGGCAAAACCATTGTGTCCGGTGAGTAAAAATCGGTCCAGAAAGCTGGTATTATAGGTTGAAAGGCAAGATGCCACGGCGCCATTGGGGAATCCCATTTGAAATTGGATAGTTTCATCGACGCCTTCCTTAAATTTCACAGGATCAGTTTT
>CAMDWC010000416.1 GCA_945878825.1 Haliscomenobacter hydrossis DSM 1100 | reverse complement strand
TCTTCCAGGTAACCAAAAGAGGCAAAATAATTTGAATTATTGTCTCCGCCACTAAAGTTGGCATTTAATACATTACGAACACCTTGTCTGATTAGAGGAGTTTCCCAGTTTAAATCTTCTGGCTTAAATACTAATTGAGCTGCAGGATTTAACTTTCCATCTGTGCTAACTAATTCTCCAGCAGGAACATTATAAGCATTGTAACCTAATAAGCCTACAATATTTTTTGATGCATCGGCACTGGCTGCAGTTAAGGAAAGGGGATTTGCCGTTCTTGACATTAAGCTATTTCTGTAAGACTCCCACATCATAGGATAGTACTGAGCAGCATCTAAACGGTCATACTCTGGTAAACCTCTTTGAGAAGTACCTCTTGTGTATTTTATATTGACCTTTCCACTTCCTTTTGCTCCTTTTTTAGTGGTAACCATAATCACCCCATTGGCAGCTCTGGAACCATATAAAGATGTAGAAGCTGCGTCTTTTAGGACGGTGATATTCTCAATATCATCTGGATTAAGGTTAGCGATACTGGCATCGTAAGGAATACCATCCACTACATATAATGGTGAATTGGAACCTGAAATAGATCCGAAGCCTCTGATTCTGATAGCTGGAGTGGAACCCGGTTGACCACCACCGATGGTTGCCTGAATACCAGGTCCTGAACCAGCAATGGCCTGACTGATATTTGTAATGGGACGACGCGCAATTTGCTCAGCGCCTACCGTCGCAGCAGAACCTGTAAACTTCTCCCTGGTTGACTCACCGAAAGCCGTGACAATAACTTCGTCAAGGATGGACGCTGAAACCTCAAGAGAAACCTCGAGCATAGTTTGTCCGTTTAGAACAACGTCTTTAGAGGTAAATCCTGTGTAACTAAAGGTCAGCACATCTTTAGACGTGTTGGCCATTAATTCGAATTTGCCATCCAGGTCTGTAGCTGTTCCAGAACTTGTTCCCTTCACTAAAACGGTAACGCCGATAAGTGGCTCCCCGTCGTCAGCAGAAGTGACTACTCCCTTTACCATGGTCTGGGCAGTCATTGCCATGGTAATAAGAAGCATAAATCCTGTGAGTGTAAATCGCATAAATTTCATACTTATTAGTTTATAAATGATAAAACGCAATGTAACTAAATTTGTCGTTTAGCTAATTAAAGAGATAAAAATAAGTAATGTTTAGTATTTAAGGCAAATTATAATAGTAAAACTAACTTTTTTGCGAAAATAAAGCTTTAACAGCCATTTCACCACTTCGCATGGCCGCATCCAAGGAGGGATTTAACAGGTAATCCCCCGCAAGAAATATATTATCGTTATATACAAAGTCAGACAAGGGTCTGTTGTAATATAGATCTTCACAAACAGGTAGAGCTCTCCGGATGTAATTTAAACCAAGAAAAGTTAAGGGCAATTCCGGGACTTTAAAATACTTCCTCACATCATCAATCATTTTATAGGCTGCTACCTGATCGTTAATGGTTTCCGCTTTTAAAGTGATGGATAACAAGTACCCATTTTTAGGATTTTCAATCCCTTTTAATTCTCCAATAGCGGCAATACCCAGCATTCCTGCTTCGTTATCAGCTATAAGCCCAATTTTTTTGCCCAAAAGAGGTCTGTCCGTTTTGAAATAATATTGTATGCTATGGTTATATTTTATCTCCTCTGTGTTGTTTCCTAAAATTAATCTGTGGTCAGTAGCTAAAATAAGTTTATCGAAAGCTATAACCTCACCATTTTCAATAGTCAATTCATTTTCTCCAATGTGCGTCACCTTCTTATTTAATAGAAGGGTAGTATTTTTAAGTTTTTTAAATAATTGATTCGGAATTTCCTGGATACCATTTTCTGGAATGGCAGCAGAACCTTTGCTAAATTTTCCAAAGACAAATTTGAACATCGTGGCGGGGGTCTCCAGGCGATCTTCTAAGAAAATACCAGAGAAAAAGGGTCTGAAGAATAAATCAATGATTCGTTCACTAAAGCCGTATTCTCTTAAAAACTGCAAAGTTGTTTGCTTACTTCCGTTAAAAATAGTTGCCTCTTTTTTGTTTTTTAAATGTTGGGACAATCTGAAAATAAGCCATTTATCTTTTACTGTGCCGATGCCGGAAAAAATCATTTCAGGGAGTTTCCACCATTCTCTAAATGGATCGGAAATTTCATAATCTTTCTTTGTGCTGAATACAAAAGCACCTGGACGGAAGTATTTTAAATGTAAAGATTTTAAGTCGAGATATTTTTTTACATATTCATATTCAGTTAATAAAACTTGAAATCCCTTGTCTAAAATAAAATTTTCATATTCGTTGGACTGCGTTCTTCCACCAATTTTCTTGTCAGCATCGATTAAAATAGGGCTAAAACCTGCTGCTTCGCAATTAATGGCGGCTACTAAACCGGAAACGCCTGCTCCTACAATGACAATCTGCTCCATTTTTATTTATTACCAAATAATATTCCCCATGTTCTCATGGATCTTGAAATCTGTAAAATTTTTAAGGGTAATAATTTCCCATGTTTGTAATATCTCCCTTACCTGATCCTCTCTTCTTGCCGCAATACTAATTAAAAATTCACCTTCATTTAAATTATTATCAATAAAATAAAATTCCTTTGAAGGATTTTCTTCTTTTAATTCCACCGCACGAGTACTGTTAGACCAAATTTCAAAGCCCAAACCCGCCTGATGACACAAGTTTTCCAATTTTTTAAGGTCTTTTTCTTCCGTTTCCCTCAACATACATGAGTACGTGTTGAAATAGGAAGATTTTTGTTTTGAAAGAATACTATAAATGGGGTGTTTCACTTTTCCTACCACTTGATAATCAGTTGAAATCCTTTGGTAATATACAATATCCTGATGACATAATCTACTGGTTGGGTAGGGAATATTTATAATTTGCGCTTTGGCTGGTCCACAGGTCAACGCCCAGATCAATTCAGCTCTGCTATCATATTTTATTCTAAGGCAAATGAGCTCCTTTGTCTTTTCCAGTAAGCCAAATTTTGTCCAAACTCTTTTAGCTATGATTGATTTTCCCGTTTTTTCAGC
>CAMDWC010000415.1 GCA_945878825.1 Haliscomenobacter hydrossis DSM 1100 | reverse complement strand
ATAAAATGGATAATCAACAGATTAATTTGTTGCGGAAACAAGAGTTAGAAGAAATACGTATGTATTGGAGTGCCGGTTTTGAAGTATATCCTGTGTACAATATAGACTTTTTCTCCCGTCAATTAAAATGTTTAGATTAAAATGATAAAGCCTGAGGAAATCGATAAAAAAGTTCCTTTTATAATGCTTGGTTTAAAGCTACCCACAGATCCAAGATGGGTAAATTTAGCTGAAATATCTTTGGAAGACATACTCACAGACCATGCCTTTTGCGAACAAAAAGCAGCAGTAAGTTGTATATCTCTGATTCAAGGCTTTTCTGATAAAAAAGAGCTCGTTCGTGAACTTTCACCCATTGTAACAGAAGAATGGGGACATTTTCGTATGGTATTAGCGGAAATTGAACGTCGACAATTTAATTTAGGCGTACAAAGGAAAGATTTATACGTAAATCAACTTTTGGCGTTCCAACAGAAAGGAGGATCTCGGGAAGACCGATTATTAGACAAACTATTATTTTGTGGTCTGATTGAAGCCAGAAGTTGCGAAAGATTCAGATTACTTTCCGAATATTTAACGGACCCTTATTTAAAAGAATTTTACTACAAGTTTATGGTTTCTGAGGCAGGACACTATGTGCTGTTTTTAGATCTTGCCAGATTGTATTTCCCAGAGAATAAAGTTAAATCAAGATGGGAATCTTATCTAAAAGAAGAAGCAGAAATAATGCAGAGGCTGGAAATAAGTGGAAACCGCATTCATTAAAACTATTTCTTTTGTTCTGAGGCAGTGAACAACATTGCTTCAGAATTCATACAATATCTTAATCCCGTAGGTTTTGGACCATCATCAAAAACATGACCAATGTGTCCATCACAGCGAGCGCACCTCACTTCCGTTCTAACCATACCTAACTCGAAATCTTCAATTTCTTTGACATTTTTCTTACTGACAGGTTGCCAAAAACTAGGCCACCCCGTTCCTGAATTAAATTTTGTTTCAGAATAGAAGAGTGGCAACTTACAACCACCGCAGATATAGGTTCCTTTTGTTTTTAAACTGTAAAGCTTACCTGTGAAAGCCCTTTCCGTTCCAGCCTTTCTAAGAATGTAATAAGCCTGAGGAGATAAAGATTCCTTCCATTCTTTGTCTGACTTACGAATAGGTTTGATAGTATCTATTGCCATTTCAGCACTGTAAGCTGCTTGGCTTATACCAAAGAACAATAACAGAAAAGAATATTTTAAAAAACGCATAAAAAAATATTTTGATGATTACACATTTAACCTCTAGGCCTCATTTTTGGATTATTCCATTCTTCTTTTTCAGCAAAAGCCACTACTTTTTTTAGCACAGCCATTATGGTAAGAAACACCAGATACCCGAAAGTAACTACAACGTAGATCCACATGTAAGATCCTGCATCTACAATAGAAATACCAGAAAAAGCCCAAGCTTGCAAACCCGACAATCCAGCCACTATCATAAAACTATACATTGAAAGTCCCCAATAATGAGGAACACTTTTTGCTGTGATAGAGTAAATACTATTTAAAACGGCAAAAAAGAGCATAAAAGATGCTGCATTCAACCAAGGAAATCGATTAGTTACGTCAATCAAACCTGTTGCTATCACCATTAACGATCCAATATTTACGACAAAAACTGAAGCAATAACAGTAGCTGCCTGGATTAACGGTTTTTCTATATCGTACTTAAAATTACTCAACAATGGCATTATTTTTTAAAACAACAAAGATTAACTAACAAAGTTTATAAAATGCAAGCGCTACTTCAACACACCAAACAGGTCATACTCGGATGCATCGGTAATCGTCACTTCCGCAAAATCACCTAATCTGACATAATTTCCTTTTACAGGAATTAAAACCTCATTATCGACTTCGGGAGAATCACCTTCTGTCCTGCCAACAAAATGACCATTTTCAATTTTATCAAATAAAACCCTGAATGATTTACCAATTTTAGCTTTATTTTTTTCGTAAGAAATAGCACTTTGAATTTCCATAATCCGATTGGCCCTCTCCATTTTTACTTCTTCAGGTACATCATCTACTAAGTCATGAGCGCGGGTAGATTCTTCGTGAGAGTAAGTAAAAACACCAACTCTATCGAGAGATGCTTCCATAATAAAATCACAAAGCACTTCAAATTCAGCCTCCGTTTCCCCTGGAAAACCTACTAAGAAAGTACTTCTCAACGTTATTCCTGGAACTAAAGACCTTGCCTTTTTAAGCAATTCTTTGGTTTCCTCTATCGTAATTTGCCTTCTCATTCTGGCCAAAACATCATTTTGAGCATGTTGAAGAGGCATGTCTAAATAATTACATATTTTAGGTTCTGCAGCCATTACCTCAAAAATTTCAAGAGGAAATTTACTTGGATAGGCATAATGAAGCCTAATCCACTCGATTCCGTCAATTTGAGCTAACTGCGTCAAAAGTTCAGGAAGCATCCTTTTTTTATAAGTATCTAAACCGTAGTAAGTTAGCTCTTGCGAAATGAGCATCAACTCCTTAACTCCTCTTCTGGCCAAACTTTTAGCTTCGACAACTATATCTTCGATATTTCTTGATACATGGATTCCCCTCATAAGTGGGATGGCACAAAAAGAACACGTTCGATTACAACCCTCAGCGATTTTAAGATAGGCAAAATGACTTGGAGTGCTAATCCATCTTTCACCTACCAGTTCGTGTTTAAAATCGGCGTTTAACTTTGCCAACAAAGAAGGCATTTCCAAGGTCCCAAAAAAGGCGTCAACTTCAGGAATTTCAACTTCTAAATCATCTTTATACCTTTGGGAAAGACAACCTGTAACAAATAATTTTTTAATTTCCCCTTCTTTCTTTTTTTCGGCGTAATCCAATATAGTTTGGATAGATTCCTCTTTCGCAAGATCAATGAAACCACAGGTATTAATTATGATGATATCAGATTTTTCGTTTGTCTCATGAGAAACGTCAAAATCATTCCCTATGAGTTGGGTAATCAAATTTTCGGAATCTACTTTATTTTTTGAGCAGCCTAAAGTAATTA
>CAMDWC010000414.1 GCA_945878825.1 Haliscomenobacter hydrossis DSM 1100 | reverse complement strand
CGCCGCAAATACTAAAATTGCACTAAAAAAATGCAATAATTGTTAATAATTGCATTTTTTTAGCGCAAAAGTAGTTTATACTTTTTATGGATATAACCATAAAAAGTATAAATATTTTAGTATTTTTATGTTTCAAAACATAAAATGATTAGAAGGCCTTTTTATTTAGAGCAACTGGAACAGTGGATAGATAAACCGCTGGTGAAAATACTAACGGGCATACGGAGGTAAGGTAAATCAACCATATTACTGCTCCTTAAAAAAGTTTTACTTGAAAAAGGAATCACTGAAAATAGTATCATTGCCCTAAACTTTGAAAGTCACACCACTGAACATCTGAAAAATGCACCTTCATTATATGAGTATCTAGCGGGACAGCTTACAAAAGATAAAAAGTTTTATATTTTGCTGGACGAAATTCAGGAGGTTCAGGCTTGGGAAAAAGTAGTTAATTCGCTTTTGGTGGATTTCAACGTTGATGTTTATCTTACTGGATCTAATGCTCATTTACTATCGTCAGAATTAGCTACCTATTTAGCGGGCAGATATATAGAAATACCCGTTTATACCTTGTCTTTCAAAGAATATTTACTTTTCAAAAGTGTATATCAAACTGCTGTATCATCTATAAAAGAGTCTTTTGTAACCTACCTGCGAAAAGGAGGATTTCCTATAATTCATACCGGTAATTACGATGAAGATACTACTTATAAAGTTATTCGGGATATCTATGCCTCTGTCCTACTGCGAGATACTATACAGCGATACAAAATCAGGGACATTGAACTTTTAGAACGGGTCACTCGCTTTGCTTTTGATAATATTGGAAATACTTTTTCCGGAAAAAGTATTTCAGATTATTTTAAAAGCCAGTCGCGAAAAACGGATGTCAACACCATTTACAATTATTTATCTGCCTTAGAAGGGGCATTTATTTTATATCGGGTATCGCGTTATGATATCAAAGGAAAGGAAATGCTAAAGACGCAAGAAAAATTCTTTGTTAGTGATCTTTCTCTGCTTTATGCGATGATGGGATATCGCGATAGAATGATTGGTGGCATTTTGGAAAATGTCGTTTTTCTGGAACTTAAACGAAGGGAATATAAAGTATATATTGGCAAATTAGATAGCAGAGAAATTGATTTTATCGCCGAAAAACAAGGAAAAAAAATCTATATACAAGTTGCCTACAAATTAGAAAATGAAGCAACCATACATCGAGAATTTAGTCCTCTATTGGCCATTTTAGATAATTATCCAAAATTTGTTGTTACGATGGATGAATTTTGGAAAGAAGACATAGAAGGTGTAAAACATGTTCAAATTCATGATTTTTTATTAGATGACAGTTATTAATGCCCTCTGGATATTTGATTTTCATGCAAAATTTCCGTAGAGACGTGATGCTTCGCGTCTTCTCCACGATAGGTTTTGAATCACGGATTTTAAGGATTATAGGATTTCACGGATTCGTAGAGACGTGATGCTTCGCGTCTTCTCCACGATAGGTTTTGATTTAATATTTACCCCTAATATCTGGTTTTGAATCAGGATTTACAGGATTTTGAGGATTACTGAGATCGTCTTCGGTTTAAACGTAATGTTTATTCGTAGATGTATTCCTTCTTATAAACTCACATGGACATAGCCTAGGCATCTTCGCACAAATATTTTAAAAGCATTCAGGCTTTTTAGATAGCCTCTCCCATGATACAGGTAGCTTTCCCTATTTACAGATCAAGTTATTTCCTCCATTTAAAATACAGGCGCATTCGCATCACAATTAAATGAATAGATATTTGTTGGAAGTGGGTGAATGGAATAAGAAAATTGGTAATGGTTAAAATAATGTTTATGTCATTATACGGTATAATTAAAAAACTGTTAATACTTTATCTCTCCATTTACTTGAGTAATTTCATCACCGCCTCATTCCCTTTCACCGAATTTTTTGGCATAGGAAATGCAATATTGAATACCGCCAATTTCTCTTGAGAAAGTACTTTTGAGGGCCCTTCATCGATATTACCCTCCGAATCTAACACGTTGGAAAGCTCTAACGATAAGTGTTTAGCCATAAATGGATACATACCCATTCGTTTATTGGGCCCATAATCATGTAAATCTTTGGGCAAATGCACGTTTTCAATTAGATTATCTTTTTCACAAAGAGCATATATTTTCTGCAAAAAAGGAAACTCTACTTTCGGCGTATTTTGAGTCCAGTCTGCCCCATCTGAAATCAACAACATGGGCCTGGGCGCCGTTAAAGCAGCTATTTCCACATTATTAGTTTGATAATCAGGCCCTTTTTTGTGAATCGGCATACCACTTTCACATAGACATCCTCCAAAAAAATGAGCAGATACCATTACAGCAGGAACAGAAACTTTAATGCGTGAATCTAAAGCCGACAATAAAAATGTTTGTGTTCCACCACCCGATTCACCCGTTATCCCGATACGATTTTTGTCTATCGATGGTAAATCCAGTAAGAAGTCTAATGCCCGAATACTATTGATAGTTTGTAATTTTAACGAAGAAGCGATGTCATGAGAACATTGTTTACTGTCTTCATAACCCAACATATCCCAGGCAAATACTACAGCGCCCATTCTTGCCAATGTGGCGCAACGAATCTGAGTTTGATCTCTCGTGCGTCCAAGTAAACGATTATCATGCCCATGAGGACATAAAATACCGGCGTAAGAAGCATATTTTTTTGTAGGTCTGTACAAGTTTCCTGTTACATAAAACCCGGGCAAGCTCTCAAAATAAACACTCTCAATGGAATAGCCATCAAAATCTATTTTGCTATGAATAACAGCTTTTGAAGCTACTTTAGCCGGCATTTTTTTCAGATCCATCCCCTTTTTGATTTGTTGGATGATTAATCTGGACCTATCTTCCCACGCTTTTCGCGACGCAGGTATATGGGAATTTAAAAACTCAGCACCCTGGGCTTCAGTAAAATATTTTCCCCGACACAAATCTGTCGAACCTGTATTGTTTTCAACCTGAGCAATTATACGGTGAGAAAATCCAATGCAAACCACAAAAGA
>CAMDWC010000413.1 GCA_945878825.1 Haliscomenobacter hydrossis DSM 1100 | reverse complement strand
TATTTTTGATAACACTCAAATTCGTTTGAGCCGACAGGAAGGAGTAATAGACCAGGAAGCAGCAAATGGTAAAAATCCGAAACATAAATCCTTATTAATTAAATACAAATATGATAAAAAAGCGGCTTAATTGTCATGTATTTTGTTGGAAATAAATGAGAAGGCTCCGATGGATTAACTCAAAATCGGAGCCTTCATTGTGCAGAAAGCACATTATTTTTTATTAGTTAACAGACTTTAAACCCGCTTTTACTAATTTTTCATTCAATGATTTTAAAGAATTATTCTGAATAGAAAGTTTTGATATTAACAAAATAGACAATTCTTTAGAAAGTTCTGCAAACACCACATAAGAGGCATCGGTAGGTCTGGCATCGCCTGTTTCAACACTTCTTCGGAGAGAGGAAAGGCGGTTATTCAACTTTATGGGAAAATTAAGCGGGTCTTGACCACTTTGATTTTTCACCTGATATAGGTCTTCCTCAACTTTTTGTAAAGCCATAATTACTGCATTCATTTCCTTTATAAGCATTGAATCTTTTACGCCACTTTTTTGATTTTCTAACTGAGGTTTAAGTTTTCTTATCTCTTTTACTGCCTCATTTGCCTCTGATTCCTTCTCTTTAATTTGCATAGCGAGTTGAAATTGCTTCGTTAAATCTTCCAGCGATATACCCTTAAGATTAGGATCCATTTTAATGTCAATATCATGGGATTGCTCCAGACCATTGGCCTTCACCGACACTTTATATTTGCCGGGAACAGCTTTAGGCCCAACCTGGGGTCTGCCACTCCATATAATCATGCCAGGAAAAGTGGTAGCCCCGGCATACCTCAAATTCCAGGAAAAGGAATTAATTCCTTTCGCCGTGGTAGGCTTGGTATTCCCATCTCTTTCCCAATAAGGTACTGAATTATCTTGTTTAAAAACTTCTTGATTTCCTACAAATTTTTGAACCTGTTTACCTGAGGAATCCAGAATAGAAACCTCTGCAGAATCGACTTTTTCATTTAAATAATACTGTACATTCAGATTATAAATGCCTCTAATGGGGTCCGCAGGTTTAAAAAAATGCATGGTAGAAGCCCCGGTATTTGCATTTAATTCTCTCAATGGCGCAATATCATCTAAAATCCAGAAACTTCTTCCATGAGTCCCAAGAACAACGTCATCATTTTTAATAACTAAATCCCTGATAGGCGTTACCGGGAGATTTAACTGTAAAGATTCCCAGTTTTCCCCTGCATCAAAAGAAACATACACACCGTTTTCAGTACCGAGAAAAAGTAAACCTTTCTTCTTGTGATCTTCTCTTATGGATCGGGCAAAATCCTGAGGTTTTATACCCTTTATTATTTTTGTCCAAGTTTTTCCATAATCGGTTGTTTTGTAAACATAAGGAGCCCTATCATCTACCTGATATCTGTAGGCTGCAACGTAAGCAGTCCCGGGATCATGTTTAGAAGCCTCAATAATACTTACTGTAGAGAATTTGGGTAGATCTTTCGGTGTTATTTCCAACCATGACTTTCCCCCATTTCTGGTAATATGAATTCGCCCATCATCGGAACCCGCCCAAAGGGTTTGAATGTCATGAAAAGAGGGTGCCAAAGCAAAAACGGTAGCATAAATTTCAGGGCCATTCATATCTTTTGTGATAATTCCCCCAGTTGGACCTAAGGTTTCAGGATCGGCGAAAGTAAGATCCGGACTAATTTTCTCCCAGGACTGGCCATCATTTGTTGTTTTCCAAACATGCTGAGAACAGGTATACAAAATAGAAGGATCGAGGGGAGAAAAGACGATAGGATAGGTCCATTGCCATCTTTCCGGTAATGAAGATGCTGGTTCTCCCGAGAAAAATCGGGGGTAAACCTGAATATCCCGCTCCTGACCATTGCTCCTGTCATATCGGGTAAGTAATGCCCCCTGACTCCCGGCATAAAATAAATCTGGATTGGTAGGATGTGGCGCTATATAACCACTTTCTCCTCCGCCAACCTCATAAAACCAACTCTTATTCCCTTCGTTTAGGTGTTTGAACCCCCAACCGTCACTTGGAATGGACAAGGTGGTATTATCTTGTTGTGCACCAGCTACATGGTAAGGTACATCCATGGTAGTGGTAACATGATAAAGCTGCGACGTTGGATAATCTTCATCTGTCCAGGACTTGCCACCGTTGGTAGAAACGCAGGCTCCTCCATCATTTGAGGAAATCATCCTTTGAGGATTATTTGGATCTATCCAAAGATCGTGATTATCACCATGAGGCACATTGATGTCAATATCAAAAGTTTTCCCTCCATCCACAGACTTATAGAAATTTACATTCAGGCAATAGACTGTTTCAGGATCGAGAGGATCGGCGTAGATACGGGAATAATAGAAGGCACGTTGCCTTAGCTTCCTTTCATCATTCATTTTTTTCCAGGACCAGCCAGCGTCATCAGATCTATATACGCCACCATCATTTGCCTCAACAATAGCATAAAGTCTGTTAGGATTTGCCGGAGAAACAGTGATACCTATTTTCCCGAGGGGTGCGACAGGCAGACCTGGATTTTTTGACAGATCAATCCAGGTATCGCCACCGTCCACTGATTTGTACAAGCGGCAACCTTCGCCACCACCCCACATTTTCCAGGTTTTCCTGTACACCTGCCAGGTAGTAGCGTATAATATTTTAGGATTCGTTTTATCAATGACCAGATCGGCGGCGCCGGTATTTGCTCCAACATAAAGCACTTTTTGCCAGGTATTACCTCCATCTTTTGATCTAAAAACACCTCTTTCCTCGTTATCTCCATATGGATGACCCAGGGCTGCGACGAAAACGATATCAGGATTTGTAGGATGGATTCTGATTCTGGAAATGGACTGTGTTTCTTTAAGACCGAGATGACGCCATTTCTTGCCACCATCTTCCGATTTATACACCCCGTCACCCTGGGTAATCGAGCCTCTAAGCTGCGTTTCACCCATGCCTATATAAACTATGTCAGGATTAGTTTCAGCAACGGCAACGGGGCCCACTGATGAAGAATTGATTTGCCCATCGGTAAT
>CAMDWC010000412.1 GCA_945878825.1 Haliscomenobacter hydrossis DSM 1100 | reverse complement strand
TTAATGATTGGCGTAAAGGAATCACCCAAATATCCAACCAAGAGCAAAAGTCCGCCGGAAAGAATTAAGGGTAAATGATTTTTTAGGATGGAACCCTTCGGTTCATTCTGAAGTAACCAAATACCTGCCATCATTCCCCAAATCGTATGAGCCGCAGTAGGTATTGCGTTGAACGAAACCCAGCTGCCTCTTATATCTGCTCCCCCATATTGTAAGTCTAACCAGGTGCCAAAATTTTTACTCGGTGAAAAGGGTTCATTAAATCCTTCTATTTGCCAATTTCTATACAATATTTCTGTTAAGATGAGCAGTAGTACGGAAATGACAAGTTGTATGTTTCTATTAAAATCCTTTAATAAAAAGGCAATTAAATAGGTTAAGGATAATTGGGCAAGGACATTTTGAAACTTAAAAACTATTTTTCCCGGCCCAATACAATATAGCGCCCATCCTAAAAATAATAACCAAAAACTGCGATGAAGAGCATGCTTCCATATTTCCTTGTCGGTTTCTCCTTTCGCTTTTCTGTTTTTCACGGCAAATGGAATGGAAACTCCTACCATAAACATGAAAAATGGTTGAATTAAATCCCAAAAATAAAGCCCATGCCACGGATGATGATGAAATTGATGGCTAAATGAAGCTAACCAGGGAATAGGATTTTTTTCATCGATAAGGGAATCAAAAATTCCTGTAAATTCTGCAATCAGTAAAAACATGATAAATCCCCGAAATACATCCAGGGAAAGGTAACGGTCTATGGTTTTATTTGTCATTTTAGGTTTTTTATAAGTGCTTCCTACCTAAATTTAAATAATTTTAATGATTCATCTATAAAAAGATCACAACTTATGAAAATTGATATTTCTTCCTTACTCACAAAAGAAATAATTAAAGGCTTTCACGGTCGTTTCGTGCATACTGAAAACTTGTCCATTGGATTCTGGGAAATTGAGCAGGACGCAATATTACCCATGCACTCCCACATTCATGAACAAACGACACAGGTTTTAGAAGGCGAATTTGAGTTAATCGTAGGCGAGGAAACTTTTCACTGCCTCCCGGGGAGCATTTGTGTCATTCCCTCTAATATTCCACATGGAGGAAGGGCTTTGACGAATTGTAAAATAATGGATACTTTTTCACCAGTCAGGGAAGATTATAAATAATATTTGTACTTTCAATTTATTTAGTATCTTTGTGATATTAAAATGATATCAACATGGAAAAAGAGCTAACTTTAGCAAACAATGGTTTTTTACATTTATTTCTAGGGATTGGAATGCTTTTCTCTCCGCTGATCATGATTTATATTGGCGTAGTATATTTCCTTTTTTTATTACCAATCATAGGTATAATATGGTTAACGGGCTTATTTACCATTGAGCCTAATCAAAGCAGAGTGCTTGTGTTTTTTGGGAAATATGTCGGAACAGCTAAAGGGAATGGTTTTTTCTGGATTAATCCCTTCTACGGCAAGGAAAAAGTATCTCTTCGTATCAGAAATCTGGAATCGGAGGTGATAAAGGTCAATGACCAACAGGGTAATCCCATTTTAATCAGTGCTATCGTGGTTTGGAAAGTGATCGACACTTATAAAGCCGTTTTTGACTTGGAGACTTTGAAAGATTTTAATCCATCAACAGGCATTGGAAAAAGTAATCCGGAAGAGTCTTATAAAAGATTTATTAAAATTCAAACGGAATCTGCCTTAAGGAAATTAGCTCATACCTATCCTTATGACAATATTGATGAGTCGGAACCTGATGTTATTTGTTTGCGATCAGGCATTGATGAAATTAATCATACACTAGCAACAGAAATAGCTGAAAGATTACTTTTAGTGGGCATTGAAGTCATCGAAGCGAGAATTTCTAATCTTTCTTATGCACCTGAAATTGCCAGTGCCATGTTGAGGAGACAACAAGCCACTGCCGTTATTGCGGCAAGACAAAAAATTGTTGAGGGTGCTGTGGGAATGGTTAAACTGGCCTTGGAATCACTTAAGGAAAAGGATATTATTGAACTCGATGATGATAAAAAGGCATCCATGGTAAGTAATTTATTGGTTGTATTATGTGCAGATGATTCAGTTAAACCAGTTATAAATACAGGTACGCTTCATTGAAATGGCAACAAAAAAAGCATTTGTCCTTAGAATTGATCCGGCTATTTCCGAAGCATTGGAAAAATGGGCGGAAGATGAATTCAGAAGTACCAATGGTCAATTGGAATACATCATTTCAAATTCGCTTAAAAAGGCAGGCAGATATCCCAAAAAATTAAAAAATTCAGAGGATAATCAACAAATTAATTAATTGATATTATTGGTAAACTGTCCTTGACTTCTCATCCTTTTATAGTTACATTGCTGAAAATATAGCAATGAAAAATGTAAAGGAATTAAAAGAAAAGGTCACTGAGCTAATCCAGGTTTGTGAAAGCACGGTAGAATATACTTATTATGATTATTATGATTGGTTATTTACTGAAAGGGTGGAACTTATTTTTGGTAAGGTCTTACCTATGGCTGCGCCAAATAGGCTTCATCAAATAATGGCAAGAAATCTAACAGGGATATTTCATCCTTTTTTTAAAGGAAAGTCATGCGAATATTATCCAGCTCCCTTTGATGTCAGACTACCAGTTGGCATCAAGAAAGGGAAATTTACCACGGTCGTTCAACCTGATTTATCTGTTTTTTGTGACCAGGAAAAATTGGATCAAAGGGGCGCAAAAGGGGCGCCAGATTTGGTAGTTGAAATTCTTTCGCCAGGCAATTCCCGCAGAGATATGAAAGATAAATTTGAGGTGTATGAATTGGCGGGGGTGAGAGAATATTGGATTTTTCATCCAATTGATTTCTTTGTTTTACCCTATTTACTAAATGAAGAGGGAAAATTTATAGGCCTTCCATCCGTTCATCCCCCTGATATCCTGCATTCCCGCATTTTTCCTGAGTTAAGTTTTTCATTGAAGGGAATATTCCAATAAGTTTTAAATGCATTCAAATAATATGTAAAATGTACAAGGAAAAAATCACCGAACTTAGTCAGGTTTGTGATAGCACGGTAGAATATACTTATGATGATTATTA
>CAMDWC010000411.1 GCA_945878825.1 Haliscomenobacter hydrossis DSM 1100 | reverse complement strand
ATCACTACTGTCCGATAAAAATACAAAATAATCGATTTGCTTTCTGAAAGTCATTATTTTACTACTGTCGATCCCTAGATTTCAAAAGTGAGCCCCCCTCTTAGGAACTACTGAATTTCAGTTGAAGCTGAGCATCATATTCTCTAAGCCAATCCTTTTCTGGATTCTCTAGGAATTTTATCAAATGAATATAATTGAATAAGTGTAATCTACAGAAGCTTGCAAGATTTGAAAATGCCCATTTTCGCTTGATGCTCTTGTGTATTACTGTCAGAAGTAGATTAACGATTAAAGCACACCAAATCTGTATTTTAATCGCGTTTTCATTGTCGCCAAGAAAGAATTTCAAAGGGAAATTCTGTTTGAGTTGTTTGAAAAGCAATTCGATTTGCCAACGTTTCTTGTAAATGAGTGCAATATGGCCTGCATTCATACCATTAAGATTGGTGATAAACTCAAAGCAGCGGTTGTTTTCATTATCCCAGTATGCGATTTTCCTTAATTCAAGGGGTTTGAGATAGGTTCCGTTTTCTTTTACATCCACGCGAATGATTTCATCTTTCAACACACCATCGTCAATGTACGATGGTATATCATTTTCAAGTACTGATTCATATGACGCGTTGGCTTTTAAACGCGTCACGAAGAAAATACCGTTCTCACTGAACTCATTGAAGGTATTATAATCGTTGTATCCCTTGTCAAATACAGCAATTTTACCCTTCTCTAGTTGAACATGCTTCAAAAACTGTTTGTCATGTGTTGTTGCTGCCGAAAACCAAATGAGCTTAGGAACTTTTTCTTGTAAATTGATCTGTGTATGCACTTTAATCCCGCCTTTTCTCTTGCCGGTGTTAGGTGCTCTACCCACACAAGCTAAGATGTCTTTAAACAAGGAGATTGTGCTGGAATCGATAATCTCTAATCGGTTTTCCCATGCATACGATTTTCGGCTGTCCGAGATAATTGGATGATACGCTTTGAGTAAAGAATAATAAACATCCTGGAACACTAAATGGCTTCGTCTTTTGTTCGCATCACTCAAGGTACTTCTAAATGGAATGTGTTTCAGTTGAAAGTGATTCATCTTTCCTTTCAAACCAAGCATGGACGCAGCAACTTCACGCAGTGAAGTGCAATGTGCAAACGTTGAAAACAACATACTTATCAAATGATCTGAAGTATCAAACTTCTTGATATAGCGATCTGACAGGTGCTTTCTACCGAGAATTTTGATTTTATTCAAATCAATTAAAGAAATCAGCTGTCCGAAAACAGATTGTCCGAAAAAGTAGTTACTTTTATTCATGTAATTGTTGTTTGCAAGACTAAATTACAATAAAGCGGGAAATCCATTATGGAAATCCCGCTTTTAAAAAGTTTTATCGGAC
The DNA here is from genome assembly GCA_945878825.1 of Haliscomenobacter hydrossis DSM 1100. Lineage (GTDB taxonomy): Bacteria > Bacteroidota > Bacteroidia > Chitinophagales > Saprospiraceae > BJGN01. The sequence goes on along the minus strand of CAMDWC010000411.1, from coordinate 1,706 downwards.
ACTAGTGTTTTTAAATGATTAAAAAAAAAATTGCGTTTTTAATACCAAGTTTATCTCCGGGCGGAGCCGAACGTGTTGTTGTGTCTCTGGCCAATAAATTTGCCAATAAATTCGAGGTTTTTTTGATTGTCTTAAATAAGACTGAAACAGTTTATAATGTTGACAAAGAGGTAAATCTAATTTATCTGCAAGAAAAATATTCTCCCAGCACTTCATTAATTGAAGCGATAAAGAGTAATGTTATTTATGTAAAAAAGATTGTCAAAATAGCAAAAAACAATCAAATTGATATATTAATCGGTTTTACTACTTCTGTAAATATTCTTACTGTTATCAGTTCGAGACTCTTGAAGAAACCTAATCTGATTAGTGAAAGAAATAATCCGGAAGTTTATGTGCCCAATACTTTTTGGAGAATTTTGAGAAATTTTTGGTATCCATTTACGAATGGATTAATCGTGCAAACGGAGCTTATTAAGGGGTTTTATCAAAAGACCATCCAGGAGAGTAAAATCAAAATTATTCCCAATCCTATTGATGAAATTATGCTTTCTGCAAGGAAAGATTATAGCGAAAGGGAAAATGTTATTTTGACGGTAGGGCGTTTAGACGCTAATAAAAATCAAAGATTATTGATTGAAGCATTTGCCAATTTAAACGTTGGTAATTGGAAGTTGGTAATTGCCGGTGATGGTGTTTTAAGAGAAGAATATAAAAAATTAACAGCGACTTTAGGGATTGCTTATAAAGTTGATTTTGTTGGAAATGTTAATAATGTTTCGGATTATTATAATAAAGCGAAAATATTTGTATTTACATCACAGTCAGAAGGATTTCCTAACGCTTTGTTAGAAGCAATGTCTTTCGGATTGCCTTGTATTTCAACGGATTGTCCTTCTGGTCCTTCTGAAATTATAAAAAATAATGAAAATGGCTATCTGATTGAGGTCAATAATAGAAGGCAATTAGAAGGGCAATTGACTAATCTTATGGATAATCCAGGACTATGTATGAAATTTAGTGCTAAAGCATTGCTATCTAACGATAAATTCAAGATTCAAGAGATTTATAAACAATGGGAAACCTTAATATTAAACTTAAAGTAGATTTTAATGAAAACCACCTCTTTTTCTAAAAGTTATTTGTTTTACCTTCTTAAAAATCCCACATTAATTAATGTCATGATTGTGGGTTTTATGACTTTAGTGGTTAAAGGGATGGGGTTTTTTAAGGAGATGGAGGTAGGAAGGTCTTTTGGGCTTTCAGAATTAATAGATACGTTTTTAATTGCCTCATTAATACCCGGATTCATTAATAATGTCTTTATGTCTTCTTTTCAAAATGTTTTTATCCCCAATTATATAGCAGAGAAGAAGATTTCCAGTACTATTGGTTCTTTTCAGACTGCCTGCGTAATCATTACATTTTGTTTAGGAATAGTGCTTTCAATCGGGGCATATATTTTCACCGTTTTTTTTCTGGAAGATATTTTTGGAGGTCATTCATTTGAGTATTATGATTTAGTTAGAACCCAATTCTATATTATGCTTCCCTGTATATTGTTTTGGTCTCTTTCTTCTTTATTAGGAGGTTTATTATAAGTAAATGGATTGTTTTCCTTCTCATCTATTTATCCTATTATTACATCTTTAGTTGCTCTTATCTGTTTGTTTTTTTTTAAAAAAGAGATTGGATACAAAGTGTTG
>CAMDWC010000410.1 GCA_945878825.1 Haliscomenobacter hydrossis DSM 1100 | reverse complement strand
AAAATCAGTAACGATTTCGTATTTTAGCATTTTATGATGGTATTTATGCAAGTGCAAATTATTTAGTAATGTAAAATTAGGATTTTACCTTAATTTCCAAAGGAAGTATAAACTACTACCGTTTTTTTATTTATTATTGTTTATTATTTTATAAAGTTAAAAAGGGAACTATGGAGCCAATATGGGGATTTGATTTAGGTGGTACTAAAATCGAAGGGGTCATTTTAAAAAGTAAGGATGAACCCAATAATATCATCGCCAGAATGCGCGTACCCACTGAAAAAACAAAAGGGTATGATCATATCATAGGTCAAATTGGTCTTTTGGTAAATAATTTGAAGGAAGCAACGGGTTTAACTCCCACTCGTATCGGTTTGGGCACGCCGGGTGCCCTCGATCCTATCACACAGACACATAAAAATAGTAATACCACATCCATAAATGGCATGCCGTTCAAAAGGGATCTTGAAAAAGCATTGGGTATTTCATTTGAAATGGCCAATGATGCCAATTGTTTTGCCATCGCTGAGGCTCGTATGGGCGTTGTTCAAGATGTCATGCCCGATGCAAAAATGGTCTTTGGGGTCATTATGGGTACCGGCGTTGGCGGTGGTCTGGTTCTGAATGGTAGCGTTTGGAACGGTCGCCAGGGTATTGGTGGTGAATGGGGACACAGTTTTTTAGATGAATCGGGCGGTGTTTGTTATTGTGGAAAAACAGGTTGCGTAGAAACAATTATTTCCGGACCCGCTTTGGAAAGATATTACAAAGAATTGACCGGTCAGGATATGCACCTCAACGATATTATTAAAAAATATAAAGACGGTTCCGATCAGGCGGCTACCCAAACAGTGAAAAGACTGATTTATTTCTTTGGAAAGGGTATTGCGAATCTGATTAATATCCTCGATCCCGATGTTATTGTCCTTGGTGGTGGATTAGCAAATATTGATCTCCTCTACACGGAGGGTATCGAATCTGTTAAAGAGCACGTTTTTAATCCAAGATTGGACACTATCATCGTTCCTCCTAAATTGGGCGATAGTGCGGGTGTTTTTGGCGCCGCTTTTTTAGTAGCTTAATGAGAAGTACGTTTTTATTTTAAGGGCTTTGTACCCAAATAATAATTATAACTACCTGAATAGCAACGATGTTTAATCGTTGTTGTTCAGGTAGTTTGTTTTAACTCATTTACTAAAGTTACTAATAATATCTCTGAAGTAATTGAATATTGATTCGTTTCAAATATCTCACCATGCTTATTATTTTCCTGGGTTTAACGACAATTGGGAAGTATGTCAATTTAAACGGATAGAAAATAAGATAAACTCTTGAAAAAAATGGTATGATAATTTGCCCAAAAACTTTATTTGTTTATCGCTAGGTTTATTTGATATTGTAATAATTTAACGTTATATTGCTCTATTATCATTAGGGGAACAATTCAATGCTTTGCATGAATAACTTCCTATATAGACTCAAAACCAGTCTCTTTTTCTTCCTCCTCCTATCCAGTTTATTCTCTTTTCGCCTGAACGCTGCTATTTGGAAAGATTCGGTAGGTCTTCCGTCCGCCAAACCATTCGGCTTGTTTGGATTTCACCTGTTTAAAGAAAATAATTTACCAGATCCGCTTTCTTCCTACAACCTGCCCTCAGCGGACTATCGACTGGCACTCAATGACAAAATATCTATCCAGATAATAGGTCGTTCTCAGGCTAATTTTATATTTTCTATCGATGAAAAGGGATTTATTTCACCTGATCAAATGCCGGGTATTTTTCTCGCCGGACTTACCTTTTTGCAGGCTAAAAGGTTGTTAGTTGCTCATTTTTCTCGTTTCTATACCTTTTCTTCCGGGCAGTTTATCGTTTCTTTGGTTCCCTTAGGCAAAATAAAGGTGTACGTTTTAGGCAATGTGCAGGTGGAGGGTTTTTACGAACTTCCTGCCATGGCCAATGTATTTCAAGCCATTGCCGCGGCAGGGGGTCCGACAAATAGCGCCTCCATCAGGAATATCAAAATAATACAACAGGGTAAAGCCAGTAATTTCGATGTCTATGCCTTTAGTTCTTATCCCCATGAAAAAATGCCTGTGCAGCTTCACGATCTTGATATTGTTCATCTGCCTTTTTCAAAAACAGTCGTTTCTTTGACGGGAGCCATCCATCGTCCGCTCAAATATGAAGTGCTCGATGGGGAATGTTTAAGTGATATGATTCATTTTGGCGGCGGATTATTAGCGTCGGCAAATGTTCAATATGCTAAGCTGTTCAGATATACAGAAAATGTACAATTACAAATAGATATTTTTCTCCCGCCGTATTTAGCGGGGAAAGCTTGTTTTACCTTTCAACCAGGAGATTCTCTGGTGTTCAAAGAGATAAATGAGCTATCTCAAAATAGGGTTAAAATAAGTGGGGCTATCCTTTTTCCAGGTTTTTATGGGTTGGATAGTAGCAAGACAATAATTAGTTTATTTAAAAAAGCCATACTATCTGAGGGTGTGGCTAAAGACCAGTTTACACTTCTTAGGAAGGATGAAAATGGGGCTTTGGGTATTAAAAAAATATCTATCAAGGCGTCTGATGGGTTTGTTGATGTCGAATTAATGGCTGGGGATGAAATTATCATCGATTTTAAATCAAAATTTAAAGAGGAGTTTACTATTGAGGTAGCAGGGAATGTAAAGGCTCCATTTGTCAGGTCGTTTCCCCCGGGGAAGCAACTTCATGTTTCGGAGGCTATTTTTCTGGCAGGCGGTTTAGCCTCAGGTGCGTCTGATAAGGCATATATTTTCCGAACGAATCCCAATACACCACAACAGACCATTTACCTGACTTTGGATATCAATTCAATGCTTAATAATCCATTGTCAGTCAAGGATGTATGGCTGGAAACGGGAGATAAATTATTTATACCAGATAAGACTTACCTGCATTTTCCAACGCAAATTTGTCTGTTTGGTGCCGTGAAATTCCCACAAGAATTTGCATTTGACCCTTCCCTGAAATTACAGGATATGTTCCGGCTTTCTGGTGGAATAACTGATGGCGCCGATATCAGTAACGTTGAAATTTTTCGGACTATTTACAAGGAAAATATA
>CAMDWC010000409.1 GCA_945878825.1 Haliscomenobacter hydrossis DSM 1100 | reverse complement strand
GTGGTGCGCCAGCGTCTTATTTTTAGGTACAAATCCAACACCCCGCAAATATATGGGTGCTGGATTATCCACAGGAATAACAAAAAATCTATACTGTTCCTCGTTATCTCCCGGAATGATAAATGGTTTTTGAAAGGCAACGATTTTATCCGGAGAAGGCCAATTAAAACCATTCACCGCTCCCTTTTTTTGCGGTAAACCTGCAGGTGCCCCACTTTTAATCCAGGTAAGTATTTTATTTAACGATTGCTCTGATAAGGCACGTTGATTATGAAAAGTTCTGAATAAAGTATCGGCGTGCCAGGGAGGCATATATTTAGACTCAACCACCATTTCAATCATGCTTGCTCTTTTTTTTACATCTTCATAACTTTCCAATGAAAAGGGTGCCGTTTGACCTTTCCTATGGCAGCCCGTGCAATGTTCATCGATAATTGGCTTGATGTCAATGAAATAAGTTAACGAATCTGAGCAGAACCCATCATTCCCAACGATTAAAAATACCAATACCAAAAAAATATTTAAATGCAGTGACCCAGACATATTGAAATAATAATTTACAAAAAGCTTTAAGTTACGTTTCCATTTAACGAACAAAGAACTATTCTTTTAAAATTAACTAAATAATATTTAATTCTTCTGTTTATTTAATTTTAAACAATCAACGAAACGTTGAAAAAATGTATTGTGGCATTTTAAAAGAAAAAGGAAGCTGATTAGTTAAAAATGCAACCGATAGGATCCGTTTTAAAAATCAATACAGGTTGATTATTCAATTGAGCCATTAACGCATTTTTCAAATATAAATGCCGGGTGATTGTCCTTGTTTTCCCTAAGGCATAAAACCAATCATCGGTAGCACCACGGTAAACAATTTCAGCATCGGCATTAAAAAACAAAACCTCAGGAGTAACATTAACGCTTAAATAATTTGCCAGATGATTCTCTTTATCTATAAACCACTGGAAAGGGATTTTATATTTTTTCATAAAACCCTTTGCCATTTTACTTTCTTCATGAGAAGTGAAAACCCCAATAAAGGTAAACTCAGGAAATTCTAGTGCTAATTTTTTCCAGATATTAGGATATTTATTACAAATCGGACACTCTGCATTCATCCAGATAAAAACATTCCCTTTTGAGCTTAGGACAACGTCCTTTGATATTAAATCTTTTAAACTATCCACTTCAACTGACAAGAGCAGTGATTTATTTGCACTGAATGAAAATAAATGAGTGACTATTATTAAACTAAATATAAAAAGAAGGATAAGATACCTCATAAAAAAAATTGCTCCCCGAAAATAAGTATCGGGGAGCAATTAAACTAATAAAGAAGAATAATATTATTTTTTGGGTGTAAGTAGCACGGTGGCTTTGTCACCATAACCATTTACCCAAGCATAGCTAATGGTGCCATCATCGTTTACTTTGCCTGAAGCTAAGGTTTTCTCACCGAAAGGTTCAGTAAAATCTGGAAACTTAATGGTTCCGCAAACATCAAACAAAGTAGCCTCCATTTTTGTAGTAGCTGAAATACCATAAACACCGTACCATTTTAAATAAAGGCCGGCGCTCCAATCGGAAATAGTATATTTTCCATCCCCTGTTTTTGTCAGTTTTACTTCTTTTGTCTCCGTAAATACACCTTTACAACAGTCATCGGTAGATGTACCTGAAGTAGTAGCGATGTAAGTGCCTTCGATTTTAGAATTACAAACGACAGCCCAGTTGATATCGCAATTAGCCCCAGGAAATTCTGAACAAACAGAATCGGACCAGGAGTCAAAAAAGCGACCATCTGCAGTGGTAAATGCCCAAGTCATTTTAAAACCATCATCGGCCGTAAAACGAACAGATGAAGTTCTGTCTTTCTTAAAGGTATTGGTAAATACAGAAACCTTTCCTTTTCCGTCACCATAATCAAAGGTAGCATCTTTGAATGCAGTATAAACATCATTTGGAGATATGCTAAATTTAGCATAAGCTCTATTGGCAGGAACGGCACTACCTTCTAAAGTTTTCACTTTTTTAGTACCATGATTAGCTACCCGGGGATTTCCTTCCGCATCGACGTAGGACTCCTTGAAATTGACAAAAATGTCCATTTTGGTAACTGTATTAATTTTATCTATAGATATCCATTGCAATTCAATACTAATTGGCGTGGTCATATCTTTATAGAAGAAACTCGTAGCTGAGCCAGCGGCAGTTTGTGCATAACCATGAACGGCAGTTTCCGGTGCAAGAACCGGATTTAACGACTCGTCCTTACAGGATGAAAACGGCAACAACAATGCGGCAGCTAGAGAATAAAGCAAAATTTTAAATCGCTTCATGTTGTGTTTTTTTATTAAAACAATCAATGAAAATAATTAGTTTGGATCCCAGAAAATCCTGTCTCTGTCATAAACAACATCCTTTGCTGTTTTCGCATTAGGATTCAATGTCAGTTCCTCTTGTGGATAAGGTAAACGAACAGGGAATTTACGAGGAGCAAGGATTGGATCCTGGATAGTGTTAGGGAAACCAGTTCTGCGGTAGAAGTTATATAATTCGTAACCATTACCCCAGCTAGTAAACCAAAGCTGCTTTCCAACGACATTTAATTTGGCGTTGTTATTGGCAGCATTGTCATAACGGCTCATCCATAAATCGACATAAGCTTTTGTATCCAGAACACGTCCATCGACCATAGTAATTGGTGGAGCCACTGCGTTCAAGTCTGTAGCTCTGCCAAAAGTGACCACTTTACCAATATGATCTTCGATGGCTTTTTTGAATAAAGCTTTAGCATCACCTGCTACACCTAGAGTTAAAATGGCTTCTATCTGATGATAAAGTACATTTACTGAAGTCAAAGCAGGGAAAATTCCACCACCTGATGCTCTATTTGCAGCAGGAATAGATGGCGCAGCAATGTCATAATAACCACCTGCAGGATATACACCTGGTATTAATCTGAAGTCACCATCAAGGGGAACACCTGCCGGGTCAGCTCTATCACGACCGAATAGTCCAGCTAAGAAAGTTTTAGCTTTATCATCATATTTAAGATTCTTATTCTCATATAAACGCTTAATCACAAGGTTACTGATTGGGAAATACCCATAAGTACAAG
>CAMDWC010000408.1 GCA_945878825.1 Haliscomenobacter hydrossis DSM 1100 | reverse complement strand
TTATGGGTATCGGTACTTCTACTTCCATTATCTATACCATAAGCAGACGGATAATAATGATTTGGAATAGCCATATACCAGCCATGCGCATTATTTGCAGTAGATCCGAAAACATCCCCCGTTTCATTGAAACCCAAGCCCCAGGTATTATTAGAGGTATTGGTCATAAATTCCAGTTTACTTCCATCGGGTTTAAAGCGAAAAAATCCCTGAGCAAACCTGATAGTATCCTTACTTTCCCCTACTACCCCTTTAAAGCCTGAATATCCTATTGAACCCCAAAGCCAGTTATCGAAACCATAATGTAAATTGGATGGCCCTGCATGGGTGTCAAAGGTACCAAAGCCAGTAAACAAGACTTTTTTAACATCTGCCTTATCATCGCCGTCAGTATCTTTTAGAAAAATCATATCAGGCGCCTGACAAACGACAAGACCGCCATTACTAAAAACCATACCCGTTGGAATACTTAATCCATCGGCGAAACGGGTAAATTTATCTGCTTTTCCATCTTTATTAGTGTCTTCACAAATCAGTATATAATCGCTTCCCCCGGCATCCTTTCTTTCATTGGGATAATCTTTGGTAATGAGAACGAACATCCTCCCCTTTTCATCCCAGGAAAAAGCGATAGGATGCACTACATCAGGTTCAGCGGCAAAAAGTTCCATATTAAAATCCGTTGGCACCTGAATATGTTTTCTACTTTCTTCCGGAGAAAGCGGATCTTGCCTGTATTGAGTACCTTCTCTTTTTTCATAATTAGGTAATTTTGCCTCTCTATAAACAAAAGGAGCTGGTTTCAAGGCGGCATGAGCCACTTTTGCATCGTCGTTCACTGCCCAAAGGATACCTCGATATATCAGTTCCTGGAAGTCGGTATTTTGCCAGGTGCGTTCATCATGACCATAAGCGGTATAAAAAACACGCCCTTTACCATACTGCCGAGTCCAGGTATAAGGTTCCGTTTTAACCCCTGGTTTATCTTTAAATTGATCGGCTTTAATTTCCCGTTCCGCCAGGACATTATTATCGTCCTGAAGATGGTCATGTAAATAAGTTTCATCGACAACCTTAAATGGATGGAGACCTTTCATAATAAAATGATCGGGTTGGATAATTTTTGCCTCAATGGAATCCATGGTATGTCTCCAAAATTGCCCACCGACCATTTTAACATATTCGGCTGAATTCCTAAAACAATAGGATGCGCAGTGAATAGGTAAAATGCCTTTTCCACTTGAGACATAAGCTAATAAATCCTTTTCTAAATGCGGGGGAATACTATCCCAATTGGCAAAAATGAGTAAGGCATCATATTTATTTAGATTTTTTAATGTCAAATCTTCTAATTGATCGGTGTAGGTAAAATTCACCCCTTTATCACCCAGGGCAGCCATAATAGAAGGTAGGCGTTCCATTGGTTTATGGTGGCCATTATCGCCCAGGAACAGGATTTCTAAGCGTCTTGCAGACTGACCCATTGCGGTAAAGGCAGACAAAACCAGTGCGAGAAAGAATATTTTTTTCATAAAAATGTTATTTGACAATTAAAAACATGCTAGTTAAAGACGGATTAAACATCAGGAAAAGGCCGCTTTAAAATCGGGTAATTTAATGATTTCCCCTCCACGCATAGCGGATTCATGGGCGAGGATACCGACGGAAGTCCAGTTCGCTGATTCCCATGCATTGGGGAATGGATCTCTGTCTTCAATCAAGGCCATTAAAAATTCATGCACCAGATGAGGATGAGATCCACCGTGACCAGCACCCTGGGTAAAACTAAGGTGGGTATTTTCCGCTAAATCATAAACCCCTTGGGTAGTGAAATTCTGTATTTCCTCAGGTAGCAAATGGGCAAAATCGGGTACTTGAACTCTTTCTGGAATTTCATGCTCTTCCTTTTTCGCGGTATGAATTACAGCATCCTCTCCTTCGATGAGTGGCCATTCAAACGATTTTTTCGTGCCATAAACCTCAAAGCTTTCCCTATACTGACGAGCCAGGTCAAAAAGAGAGCGATACACATAAGCACTTAAATCGCTGTCTTTAAACTTAATATGCGCTGATTCCACTGAAAAAGGGGAATGATGAATATCGGCAAGTTCCTTTCTAATCGTTCCTGAACCGAAACAGGACACATAGTCCGCTTCTAATTTTAATAAACCTGCCACGGGCCCAACGCAATGGGTAGCGTAATGCATGGGAGGAAGGCCAGGCCAATAATCAGGCCAGCCATCCATATCCTGTTGATGGGAAGCTTTGAGAAATTGAATTTTACCCAATTCGCCTTTTTCGTATAAATCCTTGACAAACAAAAACTCCCTGCTATAGACGACTGTTTCCATCATCATATACTTTTTCCCTGTTGCTTTGGATAATTTGACAATTTCCATACAATCTTCCACGGAAGTAGCCATTGGAACGGTACAAGCGACATGTTTACCAGCCTTTAAAGCCTTAATGGTTTGTTCCGCATGATTTGGAATAGGAGAATTAATGTGAACGGCGTCAATTTGAGGATCTTTCAACAATTCGTCATAATCATCATATCTTTTTTCAATCTGGAACGCATCGCCCAATTTATTCAGATTCTCCTTATTTCGCTGACAAATGGCATACATATTAGCGTGCGGGTGTCGTTGATAAATGGGAATAAATTCCGATCCAAAGCCAAGACCTACAATCGCAATGTTAATTTTTTTCATAAAATCAAGGATAAGAGTTTTAAAAATGTAAAATGTTTTAGGTGATTTTCGGGTATGTCTAATGAATAAATTTTTTAAGATAGGTCAAACTGTCGGACATAAGTTGTTCTTCAGAATCAAAGGTTTTTCGCCAAATATTTGCTGCTGCCAGTTTCATACTAAAGGCCTCAATACTGATCATTCCCTGATAATTGATATCAACCAGTGTTTTTATAATGGATTCAAAATCGATATGTCCTTTTCCAAGAGTACCTCTATCATTTTCTGAAAATTGCACATGAATCAGATGATTTGCACACGATTTAATGGCATTTTCAATATTTTTTTCTTCAATATTTGCATGAAAGGTATCAAACATAATATTACAATAAGGATGATTCACCTCTTCCACAAATCTCAACATTTCATCTGTACAGGTAA
>CAMDWC010000407.1 GCA_945878825.1 Haliscomenobacter hydrossis DSM 1100 | reverse complement strand
ATGATTTGGTTTGCTGAAAATGATTTATTTGGCATTAACGTTTCTGTAGGATCAAAGGAAACTTTTGTCATTAATTGCCCTCCAGTTTTATAAAGCTTCAGAATAATGCAACCATTAAAATCTGCATTACCCGTATTGGTAAAATTGGTGCTTACAGAAAATCCATCATCACTAATGATTGGAATTGGATCAATTCTTATTTCAGATGCCATAGTTAAGACTGGAGCAGTGACAACCACTACCCCGCCACCCCCACCACCACCGGTGGAACCCCCGCCGGTAGATCCACCACCAGTGGAACCGCCGCCACCTTTAGCACATGCAACGGTAGGATAAATGGTGTTAAGTGCTGCTACATCACCACCACTTAATCCACCTCTTTGACCAATGGTAGTTCCAGCAGCAGCTGGTGGAGATTTTACCGTGATAGTAGGCAAACCGTTTGAAGAAAAGGCATAAGCACCATAATGCATTAAGGAACCAAAATCATAAGCACCCGCTTCTGTTCCCCAACTACCGTATTTATCAAAATTACTACCATACCCGGACTGTATATTTGCCGTATTTATGGTGACGTAAGTATCTCTGTCATTTCTGGATTGTTCGTGCCACATACCTGCAGCATGGCATATTTCATGAACGGCTGCACCAAAACCACAAGCACTATGAACATTTATGGCTTGAGCCCCACCAATTTGACCAACATAAGACCAACAGGCATAGTCAGTATCCTGAAAGACAAGATAATCGGACTGAGTTGTTCTTTGTACAAGACATATATTAGTACTTGCATTTACATGGGCTATGGCACTAGTTATAATTCCCGCACTTGCCAAACCAGAAGGTATAGTGTAATAAATAATTCCACCGGGCCATCCCCAGGAAGCATAAGGGATTATCCCTCCTTTCTCCAGTTTTCGAAGAATATACTCTTCTTCTGAAAAGAGCACTATATCTTCACCGACAAATACCTTTCCATCTCTGATATTAACTGTTAATTCAGAAGGCGTATCTCTACCATCAAATAAAATTTTTGCTTTTTCGAATCTACCTCTGGCATTTTGAGCATTTACAAGGACCACCGTAGTCAGTAAAAAGCATAAACTTAGGGAAAAACGTAAAATATTTGTTTTCATAAGAGAAAGCTTGCAATGATTCATTTAAGGTTCTAAAGGTATATGTCTTTTACCTAAAAATTTGTACCCATCTAAATTAACTATTTTTTATTATTTATTCAAGGTAGAAGAAATGAGAACTCCTTTTTGAAGAACCGGGGAGTTTAATAATCCTGTTATCTTTGTTTTTCTAATTTTACTGACCATGAATCTACCATTTAAAATAGCCCTTCGATATTTATTGGCAAAAAAATCGACCCAGGTAATACAGCTTATTACAGGAATTTCCATTTTGGGTCTGACGGTGGGCACGGCCGCTTTGGTATTGGTTCTCTCCGTTTTCAATGGTTTTGAAGACCTTATAATGGGTATGTATGTAAAATTTAATCCTGATATTAAAATTACTCCAGTCTCTGGGAAATTTTTTAATGCTGACGCCTCTTTAGTTTACAAAATTTCAAAAATACCAGGGGTAGAAGCTATTTCGGGTACGTTAGAGGAAATTGCCTTTTTTACTTACAAGGATAAACAAGATTTTGGTATGGTAAAGGGCGTTGATACCCTGTTTAGTGCTGTATCTAATATTGACTCCTGCATTAAAGAAGGCGTTTATTTACCCAATCGTTCCTTGTCATTTAACGCGCTCATCGGACTAGGTATAAGAAATAAACTGGGCATTGATTTAGAAGATCCTTTTGCGTCACTAACTGTATATATGCCTAAAAACAAGGAAAACACGCCTTTTGAAAATCCTTTCCGAAGTAGAAACCTTCAACCTGTTGGTACTTTTATGATTCAACAAGAGTATGATAATCAATATATTATAACTACTCTTAATGTTGCGAGAGAACTTATGGGCAATGCTAACCTCCTTTCTGCATGGGAAATAAAAGTATCCAGAAATTACCCGGTCAAGAAGGTCGTTTCTGAGATACAATCTATTGTAAAGGACCGATTTTTTGTGAAGGATTATTATGCACAGGAGGAAGGATTTATCAAATTAATGCGGCTTGAAAAATGGCTCAGTTTCGCTATTGTAGGATTTATGCTCCTTCTGGTTGCATTTAATCTGATTGGTGCCTTATGGATGATTGTTTTGGACAAGAAAAGGGATGTTTCCATACTTAAATCTATTGGTTCCACCGATGTGGATATTCGAAATCTGTTTTTATACGAAGGCCTCTTTTTAACAGGTATTGGTTTAATTTCCGGTGTTTTTCTTGCTTTACTCATCTTTTTTTTACAAAAAACATTTCATATTGTAGCCATCCCCGGATCCTTCGTGGTCGATTCATATCCAATTAGTCTTCGCTGGGAAGATTTCATTACAGTAGCCATTACCGTTTTATTTATTGGTTTGCTCGCCTCCATTCCCGCTGCTTTGAGAGCAATGCGCATTTCTACCCACGAAAAAATAGTATGATTTTACCCATCTAGTAAACTTATATTTTACAAATAAAAAAGCCTCTTCCGAATATAAATATATTCAGAAGAGGCTTTTAAAAAGCTTATTACTTTAAAAATAAAAGATTAATATCCTGTATTTTGTGTAATCAGACCAGCTGAAGTTTGAACCTCTCTTTGAGGAATTGGCCAGCGTGCTCTAAAATCTTCGGTAAGTCCAGTGGCATTCCAACGGCCCGTTCTTCTTAAATCGAGCCATCTTAAACCTTCGTGAGCAAATTCTACTCGGCGTTCTTTCAAAATAGCGTTAATTAATCCAGCGCTTGTTGTTTCTGCAGCATCACTCAAACCTGCACGCTTGCGAATTGCATTTAACTCAGTAAGCGACTCGGCTGTCCTGTTAAGGTTTGCATAAGCTTCAGCGCGAATCAAATGCATTTCAGCTAATCTGATTAATAAAACATTATCTATACCGTTGATACGAGTATATTTAATTGTTTTATTTGCTGGGGCGGCACTAACATTTACAACCCTTCTGATATCTCCGGCTTCATGAGCATCTCTTAAAGAATTGGAAGAAGTAAATTCATTTCTTCCACCATTTGCTGTCGGG
>CAMDWC010000406.1 GCA_945878825.1 Haliscomenobacter hydrossis DSM 1100 | reverse complement strand
TTTGGATGAGAAGTGATGTCAAACTTACTGAAATCAACTTCAATTTTTGGAACATCAATCTGAATATAACCACCAGATTCGAAATCTAATATTTCACCATCAGGAAGTTCAACGACAAATTCTTTTATGAAAGTAGATACATTATAATTAGAAACTACTTCACATTCCCACTTCTTGATACCAAAAATCTCCTCAGGAATATGGATTTCCATATCTTGACGAACTTTAACCTGACAGGCAAGTCGCTTATGTTCAGCTACTTCCTTTCTGGTCAAGTGATTTAGTTCAGTAGGAAGAACATCACCACCACCACTTGGAACGTGACACTCACACATAGCACATGTACCCCCACCGCCACAAGCAGAAGGCAAGAAAATATTATTGTCTGCTAAAGAAGAAAGCAGAGAACTACCTTGTTTAACAAAAAGAGGAGCATCCTCATTCCCATTGATAATAATTTTTACATCTCCTTGAGCCACCAGTTTTTGGCGAGCCACTATGAGCATCAGCGAGAGGGCAAGAATAACCAACGTGAAAACGAAAGTAGCCATCAAAATCGTCTGAAGACCAGCAAGGAAGAGAAAAGAATTAGAAGTCATCAAAACCATAAAACTTGTGAACATAGCTTTTATTTATTTTGTGAAGGCTGCAGGATCAATTCCCATTAAACTCATAAATGCCATTCCCATCAGGCCAGTAAGTATGAAAGCCATACCTAAACCACGAAGAGCTGGAGGAACATTGGAATATTGAATTTTTTCACGAATAGCTGCTAATGCCACGATGGCAAGAAACCAGCCAAAACCACCACCCAAACCAAAGGCAACAGATTTTGTGAGATCCAATTCTCTTGATATCATAAAGAGTGAACCACCAAGAATAGCACAGTTCACCGTAATCAGCGGTAAGAAAATACCTAAGGCATTGTAAAGAGAAGGAGAAAATTTTTCAACTACCATTTCAACCAACTGCACTAAAGCAGCGATAACGGCAATGAATAAAATGAATCTTAAGAAAGTCAAATCCATACCAAAAAAACCTGTTTCTTTGAGTAGATATTCGTTAATCAACCAATTCATAGGCATAGTAATGCCGAGTACAAAAATAACAGCTATACCCAAACCCAAAGCTGTTTTAACCGATTTGGAAACAGCAAGGTAGGAACACATGCCAAGAAAATAGGAAAGTATCATATTTTCTACGAAGGCTGTTTTAATGAAAACATTTAGAAAATCGCCCATTTTATTTCTTTTAATTGAAGGGGAATTAATGATTGGAACCTAGGATATATCTACTAATTTTGGATTGATCGTTCTGTGAATCCAAATTAATATACCTATGATAAATAAAGCCGCGGCTGGAAGAACCATAAGATTGTTGTTTGCATACCAGCCAAACATAGTACTTGTAGTTGTATCTATGAGGTAGGTTGCGTTGTTTCCAATAATCTTTATTTCAACAGGGCTTCCAGCGAATAAGGTACCTTTTCCTAAAATCTCTCTGATTATTGCTACTATCACCAGAATAGCTCCATAACCAAGACCATTTCCTATGCCATCCAGAAAAGAACGCCAAGGCTTATTTGCCATTGCGTAAGCCTCTAAACGCCCCATTACAATACAATTGGTAATAATTAAACCAATGTAAACAGATAATTGCTTCCAAATAGGAAAATTAAGTGCTTTCAGACCAAGTTCAACTATAGTTACCAAGGTGGCAATAATTACTAGTTGAACAATCATCCTTACCTGCTTAGGAATATATTCTCTTACTAAAGAAGTAAAAAAATTGGAGAACGCAGTAACTAAGGTTACTGAAATAGCCATAACTATCGATGGATAAACCAATGAGGTTATAGCTAACGCGGAACAAACGCCAAGAATCTGAACAGTAATTGGATTAATATCCATTAACGGATCCAATAGCAACTTCTTTTCTTTGGGACCGAAGAAAGGTTCTTTCTCCTCGATTTTAACTTTTTCTAATATCTCTGCCATTTTCAGAAAATTTAAGTATTTAACAGCTTTATTTAGTTTTCTATGGTTTCCAAATAAGGTAAATAGTAAGCTATTCCTCTTTGGAGCATTTCTGTGACACCATCACAAGTAATGGTAGCTCCTGAAATACCGTCCACTTCATAGGTTTTGTCCTGACTTCCGCCTTTTCTAACAAGAACGGCCACTTCACCGTCTTTGAAAATTTGTTTACCAATAAACTGACCCGGAAAAGCAGGATTGTCTTTAATTTCTGCGCCCAATCCCGGCGTTTCTCCTTTATGGTCAAAAGTAACACCTGCAATAGTATTTAAATCAGATTTTACTGCAATATTACCCCAAATCTCATCCCAAAGACCACTTCCGCGAACACTTAGGATATAAAATTTTTCCTTTTCATTTTTGAAAACGAAAAGTGGTAATAATCTATCCGCTTCTGCTTTTTTCTTTTCAACTGACAAATCAATTTTTTCAGCCAAAAGATTTGGAACAACCTCACCATTTATATTCAATACCACTTGTTCAACTTGTTCGTTGAACATTTTTAATACTTCGTCGTCTGACAAATCATTAACATTAAGGCCCTTTCCCAAATAATCATTTACCGTTAAAAGAACTGATCTTTTACTGAAAATTTCCTCGTTTTTTGTGGAGGCAGATAAAGTTAGTTCTCTCATGCCAGCCAGGGACACAGCCGCAACAACGGTCATTATAATGATGAAGGTAATGATATATTTATTACTACTTTCCATAAGATTCATTTTTGGTTTTTAATATTAAAATATCAAGAATTTGCCAACTTGGTTAATCTTGATTTCCTTTTAGAAATATGTCCTTCAACTACAAAATGATCGATGAGCGGAGCAAATACATTCATAAAAAGAATAGCAAGCATCCAACCTTCAGGATAGGCAGGATTTAAAACGCGGATAACTAAGCCTATTGCACCAATAAAAAACCCGTAAATTAGTTTACCTCTATCGGTAGCCGCTGCGGTCACAGGATCTGTTGCCATGAATGCCATTGCAAAAAGAAAACTTCCCATAGAAAAGTGATAATACCAAGGCACATTCATTGCAGGTGTAGCATCCCACATATTTAAAAGGATACCCGTTACCACTAAACCCAAAACCATAGATA
>CAMDWC010000405.1 GCA_945878825.1 Haliscomenobacter hydrossis DSM 1100 | reverse complement strand
CCTGTCGTACCATATACACAACAACCCCTTGCCAATCAGTGGGATATAAATGTATATATGTTAAATTATCTTCGAAACCGATATCAAAAAATATAAATTCTATGGGAGTTTTACATCCCCTTGTCATACATTTTCCCATTGCTTTGTTGCTATTAGCCTTTTTTTTAGAAATCTACGGACTTAGCACATCGGGTAAAAAGTACAAAGCATCCATTCCCCTTATCACCTTTTTAGGAGGTATTGGTGCCGTTTTTTCCGCGTTAAGTGGCTATTTTTTAATGAATCAGGGTGATTACGAGGTTTCATCTGTGGAACTTCACAGAAATTGGGGCATAGCTCTGGCCATTGGATCCGTTCTGTTAATCGCATTATACCGATTTCCCCCAAAAATACCCCATATTCATTTACTCGGACAGGGAGCGTTAAGTATATTGGTTTTAGTTACCGGTCATCTGGGTGGAAATTTAACCCACGGGGAAGATTTCTTATCGTTAGATAAACCTAAAAAAGTACCGAAGCAAATCGCTTTTAATCAGAATGCGTTCGTTTATGCAGACATTATTGCGCCCATTTTTGAAGAAAAATGTGTTTCCTGTCACGGAAAAACAAAACAAAAAGGAAAGCTAAAATTAGACCAGATTCAACGGGTATTAAAAGGAGGTAAAAACGGATTTTATCATGGTAGCGAAGAGGGCAAAATGGCTTTAATGTCACATCGAATGAGGCTCCCTTTGTCTGATAAGCAGCACATGCCCCCAAAAGGGAAAACACAACTCACTGAAAAAGAAATAGTTATTATAGAAAAATGGTTATCCTTAGGGGCAAGCTCAAAGTTATTATTGAAAGACTTACAACTAACGGAAGATGTTGTTTCAGCTTCAAATGAAGAAAAAAATATGGCTAAAACAGCTGATTGGCCCTTAGTCCCTGACTTAGCTTCTGTGTCCGAAACCATGCTAACTCCATTAAGAGATAGAGGTATGGTGGTGTTACCCTTAGCCAGTGGTCATCCGCTCCTTCAGATAAATTGCCAGGCCATTTCCGATTTTAGCGATAAGGATGGAGAACTATTTAAAGGATTAGAAAAAAATATTGCTTCTATCAGACTGAGTGGTACCAGGATTTCCGATAAAAGCCTGAAATGGTTAAGTGGATTACCTAACCTATCCAAACTTTATCTTGATAATACATTGATTACAGATGAGGGAATTGCTTTATTAAAAAATACCACAGAACTAAGATATTTGAACCTGGTGGGAACGAGTATAACTGAAAAAGGATTGCGTACTTTAAGCTCATTACCCCTTTTAAAATCAGTTTATTTATATCAAAGCGAAGTCAAAATAGAAGACATGGCTGAAATACAGCAACGAATGCCTAAGGTTTATTTTGATTTAGGTGGGTATAAAATAGATACGTTAACGATGGAGGTTAGGACCGAAGAGAAATAAGATTCCCTCCGGTTCTAAATCTTTTTTACCAGCCAATGCCGTAATCTTCTCCAAAATGACTGCTTCCACCCCAGAATGAGCCATGTTTATGGTCAAAATAAATGGCATTAATGGGGCCGGAGGTTTTTCTGTCAAACTCCAGCAAATAGCCGAGTTTTTTGAGTTCCCTTCTTGTCCAATCAGGCGTTTGTTCATTCACTAACAAGCGACCAGGTTCTGAAAGATGTTTATCGAAAGAACTTTTCATTTGAAAAGAATTTACATTTGGGGCTTCACAAGCCTCTTGTACATTCATGTCAAACTCCACCATATTCAGGAAAAACTGTAATAGATTCTGGTCTTGAGAATCACCGCCCTGAACGGCAAAAGAAACAAAAGGAATATTATTGCGCAAAGCCAGGGTTGGCGTAAGGGTAACGCGTGGACGCTTGCCGGGTTCTAACACATTAAACGGATTATCAGCAGCATCTAACACAAAGGCCTGCATTCTTTGACTTAATCCAATACCTGTATTTCCAGCAACACAGGCGGGAATCCAACCACCACTTGGGGTCACACTCACTACCCAGCCCTCCTCGTCGGCCGTTTCAATAGACGTTGTTCCGGCAAAAAATCCTTCCCTATGTTCCTCAGACATTATGGAGGAATGGGAATTTTTATATTTTTCCAATAAAGATTTAAACGGATTAACTTTTTGCTCAAAAGGATAAGGATCACCCGGACCTGCCAGCGTATCATTTCGATCGTATTGAATACTTTTCGCTCTTTCCTTTGCATACGCTTTCGACAATAATCCATTGATAGGTTCCGATGGGGAAAAATCGGGATCTCCATAATAAAAATCTCTGTCAGCGAAAGCGAGATGCATGGCTTGACAAATGGTATGAATATATCTGGAGGAATTATAACCCATTGATTTTAAGTCGAAATTTTCCAGGATATTCAGCGCCTGTAGCATTACAGGTCCCTGGGTCCAGGCGGTTAATTTATAAACATCGATACCTCTGTAATTAACAGAGACGGGCTCTTCCAGTTTAACTTTCCATTTTGCGAGGTCCTCCATAGTTATCAATCCACCCTGTTCTTGAACGCCTCTAACGAATTCTACGGCAATATCGCCGCTATAAAATCTATCATAAGCAGCCTGGATAGCTTCCTTTCTGGATTTCCCCTGTTTTAACGCAGAGGATTCAGCTTCCACCAATTTTGAGAGCATTTGAAAAAGATCTTTTTGAACAAAAATCTCGCCTCCTTCAGGTGCTTCCCTGGGTTCGTTCAGATGAGGAAGAAAAATTTTTTTTGAATATGGCCAATTTTTAATTCTCGCCTTATTTTTTTCAATCATATCAGCGGTAGAAGTTTCCATAGGATAACCTTCAGCCATTTGCATGGCAGGTTTCAGCACTTGGGCCAAAGACATGGTACCATATTCGCTCAACATAGTAAATAAACCACCTGGAGTACCAGGAGTAATGGCTGCGAGCGGACCATAGGCGGGAGGGATATCATAACCTTTAGACTTATAAAATGCGGGAGAGGCACCTGTTGGCGCAACACCTAAAGCATTAACGCCCATTACTTTACCTGTATGAGGGTTATAAATAAGGGCTTGAGTTTCTCCGCCCCAACTAAGAACGTCCCACATGGTAGCCGTTGCCGCGAGCATAGCACAGGCAGCATCCAC
>CAMDWC010000404.1 GCA_945878825.1 Haliscomenobacter hydrossis DSM 1100 | reverse complement strand
CTGAAGTACGTATAACTGCTACACCGTCAGGTTTTACATAACCCGCCTGAATAATAATGGTTTTGTCTTTCCAGATTGTGCCTGGCAAAATACTCGTTGCCCATAGACGCGCATCTTTATCTTTAAAAATTTCATTAGGGGTATTATACCTGATATAATTTTGACTTGGTTTGTATCCGTTATAATCGTTAGTGTTATTATCCATTGTAGTTACAATGGGTGCACTTTTTCCTGGATTTGTATAACTTTCGTAACTATCTGCCAAATCAAGCGTTGGGTTCATTCTTCCTGGATGTGGCCAACCATTTGCAGTCTGTGCCGGCTGAAACCATATATCATAATTGTGTCCCTGGAAATTACCTACGATGGCATGACCTTTGATAAAAATTGCTTCTACGGATGCTCCATTTGCATTGGGATCCTGGAAAAGTAGTCTATAATTCTCTGCGGCTTCCTGTGGATTTGCCGGCGTTGGCTTGAACAATTGAAATTTGCCGGACTTCATAATGGCTTCAGATGCGCTAATAGCTGCTTTGTAATAATTATTTGCTAAAGAAGCGTCTAAACCAACAAGTTTTTGCGTAACTGCAATTCCTGACTGCGGTGCCAGATTACCAAACTTTGCCAAGGAGGCCGCGTGTAATGCTGCTCTTGATTTCAATGCATAGGCTGCCCATTTAGTTGCCCGTCTTCCCGTTGCATCACCTAAGTTTAAAATGGCAGTATCACAAAGTGATAAAACATAATCCCATGTTTCCTGCTCAGTATTTCTTGGCACTTTTAAACTTTCCGCATCGCCTGAGTACACTTGTGAATTTTTAATAAGTGGAACACCCCCATATCTTTTAGCAAGACCAAAATAAGCGAATGCTTTTATAAACGAACTTTCCCCAATCAGGCTCCTTCTTTCCTGATCACTAATTTTTAGTGTGGGTATTACATCTACCAGAATATTGACATCACGTATTAATTTATATCCGTCAGCCCACCATTGAAAATCACCATCACCCACGCCTGATCCACTTTCGCTATGTGTAGCCTCATCTGTTACCATTGATGCACATTGACCGCCATTATTAGGACTGCCCTGGTTGTAATTAAAGCCTTGTTTCATATAGGTAAAATCTTCTATAGGTAACTGACTGTAAAGGTTTGCCATATATATTTCAACTCCTTTAGGATCTCCAAAAATAGCATTTGCCGAAAGACGGTCGGTTGGTTCCAAATCCAACACTTTATCACAACCAAGCAGAAACACACTTGCTAGTAATATGCAAATTTTTATGTTATTCGTATTCATGATTAAGAAATTTAAAAATTAATATTTAAACCAAAATTGAAATTTTTGGTAAGGGGATAATTGAAACCAGAATTAAAAAGACCTTCAAGTTTTTCAGGATCAAAAGGTTTTACAAATGGATCTGTCCATGTTACCAAGTTAAACCCATTGGCATAGATCCTTATACTTTTAATTCCAGTAGCTTTGTAATTTTTAGAACTAATTGTATATCCTACCTCCAGACTTTTTAATCTTACATAAGAAGCGTCTTTCCTCCATACAGAACTTTCTTTATACATACTGCCTACATCACCAACAAACCGGGACACCGGCCATTTACCGGGAACCCATGCACTTTCTGAATTGTAAGGATCTGTTTTATGCCACCTGTCAAAGAAATAGGCGGGCGTATTTCCTCTAAAGGCCAATACTTGTGCATACACTTCACTAAAACGAACAGTGTAAATCCCGGCGCCCTGAAATAACATATTTATATCAAACCCTTTGTAAGAAGCATTAAATGATAATCCGAAATTTATTCTGGGATTTTTTCTTCCACCAGCATTCTGATCATCATTAGTTCCATTAGCACCAATAAATAACGGCAATTCATCCAAACTATTTATTACTCCATCACCATTAATATCCGCATACTTGAAGTCACCGGGTAATTCACGAATATTTGCCTGATTTCCATTTTGAATAGGGTAATTTGAGATTTCATTTTGGTCTTTAAACTGACCAATATAGGTATATCCCCAGACAACATCGTTGTACCTGTTGCCTCTTCCATTTCTCCACCGATCATAACTATTGGTAAATGCTCCCTGCTCAACATACCTATTCTGTGTGCGGGCATAATTGAAGTTTCCGGAAACACCATAGGTAAAAGCGGCTGCCTTATCATTAAAACTGACTGTAAAGTCTGTGCCATCTGTGCGGTTACTGTTTAAATTTTCCTGAGGCAGACTCGCACCAAATGTATTCGGCAGTGAGAGAGCCCTTGTGGCTGGAAGTCCTTCCTGGTTTCTCCTGTATATATCAAATTCAATGGTTAATTTATTCTTCCAAAGGCCAATGTCAATGCCAATGTCGGAAGTTTTTGCAACAGCCCATGTAAGCGTGGGGTTTACAATTGCAGGTGATTGTGCACCTGCAACAAGACTGCCATTGTTGAACTCATAAGAACCACCTCCAGATAAACTAAATCCAGGTATCCACTGAAACGCAGTAAATCCTTGATTGGATGCCACTTCCCCATAAGACCCCCTAAGTTTTAAATTTGAGATTATAGGTAAATGTTGCTTTATGAAACTTTCTTCTGAAATCCTCCAGCCTGCAGAAGCAATAGGGAAAAAGCCCCACCTGCTTTCAGAAGGATAAGCATGAGTTCCCATATACCTGAAAGCCACTTCAACAAGGTATTTATTCTTGAAACCATAGTTAAGGCGGCCTAATAGTGATTGATTGGCCGTTTGTGACTCACTTCCGTCATTTGTTTGCAAGTTGGTACTCGCTCTGTTTATTTGATCAATGGTATAAAAATCATATATCCTTTTTAAAGATGAGGTTCTTGCCCACTCCTGCCTTTGTTCAAATACCGCTGTGGCTCCAATACTATGTTTTGTTGCAAATACCATATTGTAATTGGCTTGAGCCTGAACAGTTAGCCTGTTAAAGTTTGTGAAACTATTAGAAATGAATGCCGTACCTACCCTTTGTTGTGAGGAAACATAATCATTATTTATATAAGTATATTCTTTAAATGGCTTATATAAGTCCTTAGCCTGGTAACTATTCCTATCAAAGGCCGCTAAACCTTTTATGGAGAGCCCTTTTATAAAAGGTATATCATAGGTCAATGCCAT
>CAMDWC010000403.1 GCA_945878825.1 Haliscomenobacter hydrossis DSM 1100 | reverse complement strand
GTCTCACCTTTTGACCATCAAAAGTCTGGACACCTTTCAAATAGTTGCTGTAATAAATTATCCCTTCGGAATCTTGCACAATAGACAAGTTGATAAAGTCTGTATTCAAAAAAGATCTGCTGTAGTTGGTTACAAATAGGTTACCTGTTTCAATCTTACGTTGTCCTGCGGCGGAAAAATTAAAAAACAACAGAATGAGCAATATTCTTACAAAAATGGATAGTACATAGTATAAATTCAGATAAAATTTCATTCTAATAAGGGTTAAATATTTATAAAAATCAGGTATGTTGTTTTTTTCTTTTCAAAATAACACCACCTGCTGCCTCTTTTATTACAGTAGTAAAAATAAAGGCCTTAGGGTCACAATCAAGCACTAAATTTCTTAATTGTCTAACTTCAAAACGAGTCATGATGGTATAAAGAATATCAGTCGGACTGCTTACGTCAAAACTATCTTTCATAAAGCCACGCTCCCCTTTATACACGGTAATACCTTTCCCCATTTGCATGACAACAGCTTTTTTAATTTCCTCGTGATTTTTAGAAATGATGGTAACGCCAATGTACTCCTCTAAACCCTCTACAATATAGTCCATACTGCGAGTTGCAATGAAATAAGTCAGCATAGCATAAAGCGCTGTTACCATACCTAATCCGATACCAGCGATTAAGAATAAAATGATATTTATACCCAGAATGATTTCAGACATTGAAAAACCAGATTTCCTTAATGTATAAAGGGCTAAAACTTCAATCCCGTCTATTGCGCAACCTCCACGCATTCCTAGTCCTATACCTATACCCAGAAAGACACCACCAAAAATTGATATTAGTAATTTGTCAGAAGTAATGACAGGATAAGGAATAAATGTTAGGGCTAAAGCAAGTCCTATAATAGCCAGCAAAGTACGGATAGCAAAATCTTTGCTTACCAAAATCCCCCCCAGAATGATAAAAGGGATATTACATAAAATGATTAAGATGGCAATAGGAATATGGTATGTTTCATGTATTAAAAGGGCAAGACCAGTAACTCCTCCATCTAAAAAGTGGTTAGGAACGAGGAAACTCTTTAAAGCGAAACCGGCGAATAATATTCCGGCAAGGCTTAAAATTGAATCCTTAAGAATATCTCTGTTTAGAAATTTACTCATGAATATTTATTAATTAAAAATTGTAAATGTTTTTTCTTTAAACCCTTCCTTAAATATAAAGACGTTTGAGTGAAATAATGGTGACTTTGCAAAAATTTAATTTGTATTTGATCCCAATCGGCTTCAATTAGGCTCATATTTTTATGTTTTAATTCTTTGAATAAAAGTGATGCAATGTCATGAAAATCCGATCTTCCCAAATAATCCAAATCTGCGTCGGCAATAATTTGCTCCAATAAATTAGTTGGTTGTTGAGGTATTTTAGTAGCCCTGATCATTTCACAAATAGCGTTAATTTGTGATTTATTAAAACCCAGACCAAATAAATTATTCTGAGCTATTTGGCATGAAATTTCCTCATGACCCACTGATTTTTCAAGAAAACCAGTATCGTGAAATAGGGCAGCAATCTGTAATAATTCCATATCTGCTTCACTTACTCCTTCGGAAAGAGCAATTAGGCGGCAAGTTTTAAATACATCCAGCGTATGTGAAATAGAATGATAATATAATTCTGGGTCAAGATTTACTAATAAATCTGAAACTACCAGATCTAATGCGGCCAAAACCCTGGGCGTACAATTACATTTTAAGAGGGAAAAAATCTGTACCTCTTTTTCTTTTCCCTTGACCATTATGGCCTTTAGTTTTTCAAAATCAAAAATGCCATACTTTTCCACTTCCAGGACAACGGCTTCAGAAACTAAAATTTGACCAGCATTTGCGTTAGAACATAAGCGGGAGGCTAAATTTACGGCATCACCAATAACGGTGTAATTCATCTGCTCTTTTGAGCCAATATTACCTGCTATGGTTTTGCCTCTATTGATTCCAATGCCAATTTCAATGGGACTCATGCCCATTTCTTTTCTGGCGGTATTGAAATCAATGAGTAATTTCTGCATTTCAATGGCTGTAAGAAGGGCACGTTTGGTATCATCGTGACCATAAATAGGCGCCCCATAAATTACCATCAATTCGTCACCGATAATTTTATCTAAGGTTCCATTGTATTTAAAAACTACATCAATCATCAAATCAAAATATGCATTCAAGGTTTTTACTACATCGATAGGAAGCATATTTTCGCTCATTCTTGTAAAACCACGGATATCGCTAAATAAGGTAGTTACGGTTAATTCCTGCCCTCCAAGATTCAATAAATCCTCATTTTCTAAAATTTTATCAACAATCTGTTTAGATACATATTTTTTGAAGGTACTTTTGAGTTTATCGAGATAAGAAATATCCTCCAGGGCAATCACGGAGCCAATCTGAATTCCCTGATCATCCAATAGGGGTGAAATGGCAAGATTTACATTAGCGGTTACTTTACCAGATTTTATTAAAAAATTCTTTTCTGAATAAACCCTATTTTCCAAATCAACTTTTTCTAAAAGTTCGATTAATTCCGGATCTTTCTCGAAAATAATCTGATAGTGATTTCCGATACAATCATTTGCAGATAGATGAAGGATTTTAACAGCCGTATTATTGATATAATCAATTTCGCCAAACAAGTTAGTGGTAACCACTCCCGTTTGGATGGATTCCATAATATTATCATTAAATCGTTTTGCTTCCAGGAGTGAGTCAAGTAAGAAAGTATTGTTATAAGCGACGCTTGCCTGGATAGAGATAGCGGAAAGCATGGCCGCATCCACATCAGAAAAATCTGAAATGCCAATTCTTTGCTCTTTATCAAAAATTAGGATTACACCGAGCATTTTTTCTTTTCCATTGACAGCTGCCGCCAGTGAAAAAGATTTATTTAATTTATCAAGAAGATTTTTTTCATTATGAAGGCAAGTATTATTTTGTCCCGCCAACGAATGTAAAAATCCCCTTTTTTTATTAAAAATTATTTTCGACAAGATTTTTTCGTCTAAATTGAAAGTTGCTTTAGGAACAAATAAATCTGAGTTTTTCTCTTCAATTAAAATAAAACCTGAAGAAGCATCTAAAATTCCACAGGTACGAATTAATATGTC
>CAMDWC010000402.1 GCA_945878825.1 Haliscomenobacter hydrossis DSM 1100 | reverse complement strand
GCCTACACAGGGTACTTAGAATGGTCAGAACCCCCACCCTCGCCTGGAACGAATATTTCATTGATTCCTTTTTCCCTTGGTTCATACTCAAATAACAAAGTGAATCAAAAAGAAAAAAGTAATGTGGCTCTCGGTTTAGATGCCAAGGTCGCTATAAACAGTTCAATGAATCTTGATTTAACCCTGAATCCTGATTTTTCTCAGGTAGAAGTTGATGTTCAACAAACCAATCTGGATAGGTTTGAACTGTTCTTCCCCGAACGACGGCAGTTTTTTATTGAAAACGGAGATTTATTTAACAATTTTGGATATAATAATCTCCGTCCATTTTTCTCCCGCCGCATTGGCTTACAAAATAAAATTGTTGGCGGGGCACGTCTTAGCGGAAAACTCAATAAAAACTGGAGATTAGGGGTCTTAAATATGCAGATGCAGGCAAATGAAACTGAAACTATAGGAACTAATTTTGCTGTATTTGCTATGCAAAGAAAGGTATTTCAACGCTCAAATATAGGCGTTATTTTAGTGAACAGAGAACGTTTTGGAGATGCTACAACCTTAGCAAACAGAAACATTGGTATTGAATATAATCTTGCAAGTGCTAATAATTTTTGGAGGGGAAAAGTATTTTACTTAAACACCCTTTCGGCTAACAAGACAAACAAAGACCAACTCCTCGCTGCCGATATCCAATATACAAATAAGAAAATTACTTACGGTATGAAATGGGAAGACGTTGGTAATCAGGTAAATGCTGAAACTGGATTTGTTCCAAGAACGGGGTATAAAAGACTAAATCCAACCTTGGGCTACCTGTTTTTTCCGAATTCTGGAAAGATATTATCTCATGGTCCTACCTTTGAATTTAGCAGTTATTTCAATGAAAATTTTAAACAGGTTGAAAATGAACATGTTGCAATTTACAAAATAAATTTTCTTAGCAGAGCCGATCTTTTTATCTGGACGGCAACAAATAAGGTGAAGTTATTGGCTCGATTTGACCCAACGAATTATGCAGGTCATTTTTTAAAAGAAGGTACTAATCATCAATGGTACTCCCGTGGATTTGATTTTACCTCTAAACCACAAAGTTTAGTCACTTACCGCTTATCTACTCGACAAGGCGGTTATTATGCAAATGGAAAAAGAGTTAGATTGGAGGGTGAGTTTGGCTACAGGATACAACCTTACTTTTCCATTTCATTGCGAGCTTCCTACAATAATTTATCCTTTTTTGAAGACGAAAGACTTCCCGAAAAACTCAGGAATAATCAATTTAATTTATGGCTTGCCGGTCCTAGATTTGATTTAACACTGACAAATAAATTGTTTATCACCTATTTTTTTCAATATAACAAACAAATTGATAATATTAACAGTAATTTTAGGCTTCAATGGAGGTATAGTCCTGCTTCTGATTTTTACTTTGTATACACGGACAATTACTACGCCAATGCTTTTCAGTTAAAGCAACGGCAATTTGTTTTGAAATTTAATTACTGGTGGAATCATTAACCTATGGCAAAGAAGTTTTTACGATTTATATTGGTTTTTCTCGTTGGTTTATTCATCTTGATGGGGTCTGCCATATATTATTTACACGAGGATGTTCCCGCAGGAACCTTTGGGAGTGAAGCTGATTTACTGGCTACAAAAATGGAGGAGGCCATTAATAAGCCCGCCTGGAATAATCTAAGATGGGTTAGCTGGACCTTTCCAGGAGAAAAAGTATATGTTTGGGATAAATATAGACAATTCTTGTTGGTTGAATGGGGCGGAAAACGCGTCATAATGAATCTTAAAAATAAGAAGGGAAAGGCCTGGCAGGAAAATCAGGCAGTTAGTGGAAATACCGCAGCAAAGTTTATTAAAACAGCGTGGGAAAGTTTTTGTAATGATAGTTTTTGGTTTATAGCCCCAACTAAAGCTTTCGATAAGGGGGTTAAAAGAGAAATAGTTATCATGCCTTCCGGTGAGAAGGCTTTAAAAGTGATTTATCAAGATGGCGGCGTAACGCCTGGAGATACCTATTTATGGGAATTTGACCAAAAAACCAATTTGCCTATTTCTTTTAAAATGTGGGTTAAAATTATTCCTATTGGAGGCATAAAAAGTACCTGGGAAAACTGGATTACCCTTCCAGGAGGTGCAAAAATAGCCATTGATAGAAAACTAGGTCCCCTGAATATTAAGATGAGTAACTTGATGTCGGGCAAAAGTTACAAAGATTGTGGTTTGGAAAAAGACCCGTTTCTATCTCTTTCTAAATAATCACTTTTCTTTCTTACAATCCTAATTCCTTCCCTCTTTCCTTCATATAGGTGAAGGCAGCTTCGTAATCGTTTGGAATAATTCCATCAAGAATTGCTTCCCTTACAGCCGTTTTGATTAAGCCCACTTCTTTGGACGGTCCAATAGAAAAGGTAGCCATAATTAGCTCCCCTGTTATGGGAGGTTGCCAGTTTCGAAGATTATCATTGGATTCAACGGCTTGAATTTTCTCCATGACCATATCGTAATTTTCAAGATATTTTTGAACCTTAGATTGATTTTTGGAAGTAATATCAGCTTTACACAAAAGCATAAGGTCATCGAGATCATCTCCAGCATCTACAATAAGCCTTCTAATAGCTGAATCAGTAATATTTTCTTTAGTTAAAGAAATGGGTCTCAAATGAAGTCTGACCAGTTGCTGCACATACTTCATTTTAAAATCCATAGGTAATTTAAGTCTTTTAAAAATGGTGTAAACCATAGTAGCGCCCAACACTTCATGTCCGTGAAAAGACCAACCTATATCTGCTTGCCACCGTTTTGTTTGGGGCTTAGCAATATCATGTAAAATAGCGGCCCATCGCAACCATAAATTATCTGTAACCTGACTTAAATTATCTAAAACCTGCAAGGTGTGAAAGAAATTATCCTTGTGTCCTTTCCCATTTTTAATTTCCACCCCATGTAAAAGCAACATTTCGGGGAAAATAATGGATAATAAACCTGTTTCAAAAAGAAGAAGAAAGCCCACAGAAGGTTTAGGTGAAAGAATGATTTTATTCAATTCCGCAGCTATTCTTTCCTGAGAAATAATACCTATTCTGTCTTTATATTTTTTTAATGCCTGTTTAGTATCGCCATCTAAAACAAACCCAAGTTGAGC
>CAMDWC010000401.1 GCA_945878825.1 Haliscomenobacter hydrossis DSM 1100 | reverse complement strand
CGGCAAAAAATAGTTTTGTCAGTGACGCTAATATTCAGGAGCAATGGCAAATGCTGAATTATCTTTTAGCACCAGACTATCACCTGGCGTTGAAGGAATATAATTATTTCCAAGGCTTACTGGAACAAATGGGTGCTACTATTTTCACCTTGCCCACCTCAGAAAAAACCAATATCGATGCCATTTATTGTCGGGACACCTCCTTGGCTACCGATTTTGGCTTAATCATTGGAAATATGGGCAAAGCGGCAAGGAAAAATGAGAATATCGAGGTTGCTCTGGCTGCTAAATCCCTCGGATTGGATATTTTGGGTGAAATCAAGCACCCAGGCACCCTGGAAGGTGGAGATGTCGCCTGGATAGACGAGAAAACGCTTGCCGTGGGACATTCCTACAGGACCAATGAAGAGGGAATCAGTCAGCTAAAGGCTTTGTTAAATCCTAAAGGCATTGAGATATTGGTTTTTTCTCTTCCCCATTATAAGGGTCAGGACGATGTTTTTCACCTGATGTCCATATTTAGCCCGGTAAACGCGTCCGTTGCCGTCGTTTATTCTCCCCTCATGCCCATTTCACTGAGAAATATCCTTTTGGAACGTGGATTTAACCTGGTAGAGGTCCCCGACGAGGAATGGGATAGCATGGGTTGTAACGTTTTAGCTATCGCACCTGGCAAATGTTTGCTGGTGGAGGGAAACCCTATCACACAAGAAAGGCTGAAAAAAGCGGGTTGTGAGGTTATGGCCTTTCCCGGAAAAGCCATTTGTTTGCCCGGAGGAGGTGGACCAACTTGTCTAACGCGACCATTATTCAGAGAAATTTAAAATACGCCAACCCCTATGAAAACACCCTTACCTTTTAACATAGCCTTATTATTTATTTGGATATCCACTACCCTATTCTTCAGCGGTTGCGCAAGTTTACAAAACCGCGGAGAATCATCATCGTGGCATTCTTTATTTAATGGGAAGGATATAAATGACTGGACGGTAAAAATTCATCATCACGAGGTGGGCGATAACTATGGGCAAACCTTTAGGGTGGAAGACAAAATGATACGGGTAAGTTACGACCAGTATGATACCTTTAATAACCGGTATGGTCACCTTTATCATAATACCCCATATTCACATTTTCATTTGAAAATGGAGTACCGCTTTGCGGAGCCCTGGCGAAAAGATGCTCCGGGATATACAGAATTAAATAGTGGCATTATGTTCCATTCCCAGGATCCACGGACTATGAGAAAAGAGCAAGACTGGCCTATCAGTGTAGAAATGCAGTTTCTAGCCCAACTATCCGATGGGAAACCCCGACCTACAGGAAATATGTGTTCTCCTGGAACCGATGTTGTATTTAATGGAAAAATAGATCCCCGTCATTGTATCAATTCAACCTCCAAAACCTATCAGAAGGACGAATGGATAAAAGCTGAATTAATTGTTCGGGGAAGTGAAATGGTCACCCATATTATTAACGGAGATACCGTTTTGAGATATACAAAACCTCAAATTGGCGGTGGAGTAGCCAATAATTACGATCCTGAGATAAAAATAGATGGTAAATTGCTGGACAGTGGGTTCATCGCGCTACAAAGTGAGGGACAACCCATTGATTTCCGCAATATAAGGATAAGGAGACTGGATAGGTAGCTGTACGAAGATGTCAGGGCTACGCCCCTTGGAATTTATACAAAAGTATCCATCTACAAATAACCATCATGATCTAACCAAAGACGTCATCTTTAATCCTAAAAATCCTGTAAATCCGTGATTCAAAACCAGGTGTCAGGAGGTAAAACTAATACAACCATCATGATCTAACAAAATTCGCTCTCTACAATCCGTGAAATCATGTAATCCTTAAAATCCGTGATTCAAAACCAGGTGTCAGGTGTATTTTTAACCTATAAAAGCATAAAAAAAAGAGGCTACCTTTTTAGACAGCCTCCTTTTGCTAAAATATTATCTAAGAAATTTAAATTAATCCTTTTTTTCCTCGTCCTCCTTTTTGTCGGTTTCTTCCTCTTTCGCAGATTCTTCTTCTTTCTTATCTTTCCAAATCTCTTTTATCTCATCTATTTTGTCTTCGATACGATCTTCGACCACTTCGGCTACTGCTTTAACGGTATCCACCATATCGGTAAAAGAATCACCGAGCATATTGGTAGCAGCATCGAACAGCGATTCCTTTTCCCCTTTTGCCTTTTCTCGGGCTGCATTAGCTGCAGCAATTTCATTGGCAATTTTCTCTTGAGCAGCTTTTTTTGCATCCTCTTTAAGCATTTCGTCCGCCTTCCTCTTCTCTTTTTCCTGAAGTTGCTCCATTTTACGATCTAATTCCGTTTTGGTAGCATACATTTCGGTTAATTTCTCTTTTTTAGAGCGAACGCGTTCTTCAATCATAGCCACTTTTGCTTGCCTGATTTGCGCTTCGAGCTGACCGAAAGAAGTATTTACTTTGCCGTTCTGGAAATTTAATTCCTCAATATCGCGACCTACAGAACTTTCCATTTTATCGATTGCGGCCATCAAGCCCTCATATCTTTTTTGGATTCTAACCAAGGGATTATTATCGTCAGCGGTTTCGGGACCGAATCTTTTTTCCTTTAAAACTTTGAAGGTAGCGTCTAATTTATCCCAAATCTTATTTCTATGGTCTCTGTTTAATTTGACCTCTCTTATTTTTTTCTGAATATCTTTTAGTTCATCAAAAAGAGGTTGTAAACGAATACCTTCGCGAACTTTATTTTCTATATCACCTAACTTAGCTACAATGTCTTCATAAAGGGTTTTTGAAGTACGATCAAATTCCTCGTCCAATTTACCTCTTAAATCCTTCAATTTACCGAATAACTCATTTGTTTCTTGTCTCAGATGTTCACTATGTTCTCTAAAAAGACTTTTATCACGTGCCTGTTCCTGCACACGATCCCAAAAGCTTTTCAGCTCATCCCACATATTTTTATCAAAATTCAGGGCACGCTCTACTTTATCTTTAAACTCATTTAGCTCTGACTGATAAGAACGGAAGAGTCTGGAGGAAAGAATAGAAAAATTCCATTCTGCCTGCGCTCTGGTTACGAGATCCATTTTTTCAGCGGTAATACCTGGCGGCAAAATACTGCCTGTGACGGTTAATTCTAAGAGTGTAGAAGTGAACCCCTC
>CAMDWC010000400.1 GCA_945878825.1 Haliscomenobacter hydrossis DSM 1100 | reverse complement strand
CCTGGGCTATAGATCGGAGAGTATTAGTAAAAGATTTTATTGTAAAACTAGATACCACTTACTTACAACCTCACCTGACTTTCCATAGAGATAATTTGGGGGTTTCCTATCAATTGAGATTATCAAATAATGGGATTATTTGGCGTATAAAGGATAAAGATGTTACACCCATTTTAAATTCACCCGGTTGGTTATTAGTAGATTATGTTTTGTATAGAGTTTTACAAATCAACGGAAATATGGTTAAGCCATTTTTACAAAAAGATGAAATCCGAATTCCTAAAAATTCGGTTAAAGCCTATTTCCAAAAATTTATTATAAAAATTGCAGCGCAACTCGATTTCGAAGCTACTGGCTTTGCTGTCTTACAATCTGGAAAGTTAACAGCTTGCCGTTTAGATTTGGTGGATCATTTATTTGGCGAAGGTAAAGTGTTACAGGTCAAAATGATTTATGAACAGACAGAATTTAGTTGGTATGATAAAAAGGATAAAAAAGCGGGTCTTTCTTTTCAAGGGGAAGAGGTAACGATTACCCAAATTACTCGTGATACAAAGGCCGAAAAGGAGTTTATAGATTTACTTCACTTTGCCGGATTACATGTCATTGAAGGAACTGGCGTTTTTTCCAGTAAAGAATCAGAGGATAAAAGTGATATTTTTGCCATGCTTCATTGGTTGAGCGAGCATAAGGTATCTCTTGAAAAGCAGGGTTTTATCATTGGCGACATAGTAGAATCCGGTATGCCCCTTTCATTGGACATCCCTACCCTAATGCTGGACACTAAACAAACAGGCGATTGGTTTGATATAGATGGCGCAGTAACCGTAGGAAAACATTCTTTTTCATTCAGACTTCTCGCTCCTTTCATTAGAAAAGATGAAAGACTCTATCCTTTACCCGATGGCAGTGTTTTTGTGATTCCGTTGGAATGGATGAATAAATTTAAAGATATTACGCAATTTGCCAAGACAGACGAGCAGTCACTTCGTATTAATAAAAGTCAATATACCTTATTGCAGGAGGCTGACATTTCTTTGCCGGAAACTTCTTTAACTAAGACTTTAGAAATACGACTTCCCCGATTTCTGAAAGCAGAACTGCGGCCATATCAACTTACCGGCTATAAATGGCTGGCAGAACTATATCATAATAACCTCGGGGCCTGTTTAGCAGATGACATGGGCCTGGGAAAAACCTTGCAAACCATTGCCGTTTTATTGTACGCAAAAGAGAGAAAAATAGAGGAGGGAAAGGATTTTGAGAAAAATAACCTGGGTAGGCAACTGGATATATTCGCAGCAAATGATGCCGGTTTTCTTCAATCTCTAAACACCCTGGTCATTTTACCTGCCAGTCTGGTATTTAATTGGGAAAAAGAACTTTCCCGATTTGCCCCCAATTTATTTGTCTATAAACATACAGGCAATAAACGTCACAAGGATATCCGATTGTTAAAAAGGTATGATATCATTTTAACTACCTATCAAACGGTGATCAGAGATGCTACCCTTTTGTCACAAATGACCTACGAATATATCATATTAGATGAAAGTCAACAGATTAAAAATAAGGATAGTGCTGCATTTATAAATATAAATGAACTGGAGGCTAACCATAAGATATCTTTGAGTGGAACACCTATCGAGAATTCCTTGTCTGACTTATGGTCACAGATGCAATTTATCAATCCTGATTTACTTGGAAATTTTAATTTTTTCAAGAAAGAATTCATTTTACCCATAGAACGCATTGGTGATGAAGAAAAAAAGGCAAAATTACGAAGTCTGGTAAGTCCATTTTTACTTAGAAGGACGAAAGAGGAGGTGGCAAAAGATTTACCCCCTTTGACAACACAGATTTTTTATAGTGAAATGTCTGTCGAGCAGAAAAAATTATATGAAAAGGAAAAGTCAGCGGCAAGAAACTATTTACTTGAAAATTTCACTGACAATGATGCTCGCTTTAGAATGGAATTGCTCCAGACACTTACTAAATTAAGGCAATTGGTAAATCATCCTGTCCTGGTTTATGAAGATTATACTAAAGAAAGTGGCAAATTTCAGGATATCTGTGCAAAATGGGAAGAGGTGAAAAAGAGTGGTCATAAAGTGCTTTTCTTTAGTTCCTTTGTCAAACATTTGAGCATTTTC
The DNA here is from genome assembly GCA_945878825.1 of Haliscomenobacter hydrossis DSM 1100. Taxonomy (GTDB): domain Bacteria; phylum Bacteroidota; class Bacteroidia; order Chitinophagales; family Saprospiraceae; genus BJGN01. Next base: position 1,014 of record CAMDWC010000400.1, on the reverse strand, counting down.
AAAGATTATTTTGAACAGACAAATACCCCTTATGCCTGGTTGACAGGCTCTTTAACGTCAGAAGAAAGACAAAAACAGATAACATTATTTGAAAATAACCCGACGGTGCAGGCTTTTTTCATTTCTATAAAAGCAGGTGGAACGGGACTTAATCTGACCGCAGCAGACTATGTATTTATTTTAGATCCTTGGTGGAATCCCTCAACGGAACAACAAGCCATTGCGCGAGCTCATCGCATCGGACAAGAAAAATCTGTAATGGCGTTAAAGTTCATCACAAGGGAGAGTATTGAGGAGAAAATACTGCATTTACAAGAAAAGAAAAGTCAACTGGCTGAAGACATTTTAAGCGGTACCGGCACGCATCAACTTAATCGCAACGAACTCAATTTTTTACTCTCCTGATATAAATTAGAGGGTGTTTTTAGGCTAAAATATAAACAACCCATCCAGGAAATAATACTAAAAAAAATGATTATTCCATTTCCGAAAGGAATAAACGTTTCTAAGCCAAACCAACTATCTGTTTGAAATAAAAACAGAACCACAAAAACTAACCGAATAGATTCCCAATAAATGGCTTTTTTATTTCTATCCATTAATTCGGTATAGGCATAAATAGAAATAAAGGCATACAAACCATAATAAAATATATTTGGCGTGCCAATTTTGGAGATGCTACCAAAGAAGAACAGTGTATTCAGCAAGATGAAAGCAAATTGCGCCCAGGACCATAAAATGAGCTGATGGTCTGCCGGTGGGTTAAATTTTTCATAATCATTGACATCCTCAATCTTTTCAACAGCGTATTTCTCCTTCACATCATCTGGTCTCCAGCCGGTAGGTCTGAACCAGATAGTGAGTTTGTCCCAAAAATTATTTGTCCTGATGGCATCTTTTATCAGCAACAACAGGTGTTGGAAATTTATTTTAATGGGATTCCACGTTCTAACAGGTCTTGAAACACCATAAACCGCAGGTTCACTTTCTAACTCCTCCTGAAAAGTGCCAAAC
>CAMDWC010000399.1 GCA_945878825.1 Haliscomenobacter hydrossis DSM 1100 | reverse complement strand
GATAGCCAACCCTTTTCAAAACAAATGGTTTCCTGAGCATTGAATACTTTTTGTGCTTAGTATTTTTACCCATTTATAAATGAAAATAGATATCTTCAATATCCATTCTAAAAATTCTGGAATATGAGATATTTCATTTGGTTCTCCATTTTGTTTTCTTTACTGAATAGCACCACTCAGATTCCAAAAGATTCAGTGCCCCCTAATATCATTTTCATCCTTGCCGATGATCTGGGCTGGAGCTCCCTTTCAGAACAAATGGATCCTGCCATGCCTGGTTCAAAAAGTGATTTCCACCTTACGCCTAATCTGGATCGATTAATGAAATCAGGCGTTCGTTTTACCCAGGGTTATGCTCCCGCCTCCATTTGTTCCCCTACCAGAAGAAGTATTCTGTTTGGCCATACCCCAATGAGACAAGATGATGAAACATTTGGAAGCAGATATGAACCTGGAAAAAATAGTTTTTTAACTATTCCTCAGGTGTTGAAAAAAATAAATCCTGAATATGTCACAGCTCACTTTGGAAAATGGGATTTGCGTATTGGCATTCCTCCAGGTGCCTTTGGATATGATTTTTCTGATGGTGATAATGGAAATGGACAAGGAAATTCCTCCAATAACGGGGATGAAAAATGGACCACTTTTTTTACTGAAGATAATCCCAAGCAAATCGATACCCTGACGAATCGTGCCAAGCGTTTTATTAGCAAGCAGGTTCATAATAAAAATCCTTTCTTCATCCAGTTATCACACTATGCGACCCATGTGAATACCACCACAAGGAAAGAAACCATCGCTCGTTTTGAAAAATTGACGAAGGGCAAAAAACACCCAAATGCTGCCTGGGCTGCTATGTTAGCCGATTTAGACTCATCCATAGGCGATTTGATGACTCATTTGGATCAATTAGGTGCCCGAAAAAATACTTATCTGTTCTTTATGTCCGATAATGGGGGAGTGGAGTTTATCGCTCCTGTAAAAAACCGTTTGGATCATCCTGATTCTTTCCCTTCTCCAATGAGAAATGCTCCTCTCAGAGGTGGAAAATGGACCTTGTTTGAAGGGGGTATCAGGGTTCCCTTTTTTGTGTCCGGCCCCGATATTCCCGCAAATACCAGCTGTAACCGATACGTTACAGGATATGATTTGCTCGCTACATTCGCCGACATTGCCGGTTCGAAACAACCCAATTCCTTTTCTTTAGATGGAAACAGTTTTAAAGCTTCTCTATCAAATCCAAAGACCACATCCGATAGCCGAAATCTGTATTTCCATCGGTTTAATAATGGTTATCCTCATTCCGCTATGCGTTCAGGCGATTATAAACTGTTGAAATTCTGGAAGACAGGGGAAATGCTTCTTTTTAATTTAAATGAAGATCCTGGTGAAAAAAAGAATCTTGCCGCGGTTAATCCTGAAAAGGTGAAAAGTTTGAATAATGCCTTAGACAGCTATTTCAAAGAAGTAAATCCCGCTCTTTTTAATCAATTATCCACCTTAACCTCTAAATAAATGAAGCCATTTTTGAAATACATAATGATTGCTTTCAGCTTTTTTGCTCTTGCTTTTGTCTTTTTCAGTTTCAACATAGAAAAAGCAGCCGCTAAGCGTCCAAATATCATTTATATTTTGGCTGACGATCTTGGATACGGAGATGTATCTTGTTATCAGGCATCAGGAAAAATCTATACGCCAAATATCGATTTGTTAGCTGCTGAAGGTATGCGATTTACCGATATGCACAGCCCCTCCGGCGTATGTACGCCTACCCGATATGGCATCATCACCGGAGAATACCCCTGGCGATCAAAATTACCCGTGGGTGTTTTACGCGGATATAGCCGAAATCTTATAGATCCGGAAAAGGGAACCGTTGCGGAATTACTTAAAAAGTACGATTATGAAACGGCGGTGGTAGGAAAATGGCACCTTGGCATAGATTGGATTCTGTCCGATAAGGCCCTTGAAAAAGGTCTTGGAAAAGCCCCTGGCTATGGTATTCAGTCTGAAATGGACACGTCTGACATTAATTTTGACAAAAAACCTACTTTTGGACCCAATAATCTGGGCTTCAATTATTCTTATATTCTTCCCGCTTCCTTAGACATGCCTCCCTATTGTTATCTGGAAAACCATCAGTTAACCTCCCTACCTTCCTCGTTTACCTCCGGAAATAAGTTGGAAAGTGGCTATACCGGTCCTTTTTGGCGCGCTGGAAAAATGTCGCCCGATTTCGATTTTTATGAAGTGTTACCAACGTTCATTAATAAAGCCAAGGCTTTTATCCTGAATCAAAAGAAGGAAAAACCCTTTTTCCTTTATCTTCCTCTTGCTGCACCACATACCCCCTGGGTACCCAAAAAGGAATACGTCGGTTCATCTAAAGCAGGTGAATATGGTGATTTTACCCGACAAGTAGATGCCGCAGTGGGCGAATTACTGAAAGTGCTTAAAGAAAAGGGGATTGAAAAAAATACCATGGTCATATTCACCAGCGATAATGGTCCTTACTGGAGAGAAAACTTTACTGAACAATTTCAACATCGGGCAGCTGGTCCTTTCAGAGGTATGAAGGGCGATGCTTATGAAGGTGGTCACCGGATTCCTTTTATTGTCCGCTGGCCGGAAAAAATAAAAAAGGGATCTATCTCTGATGCTATCGCTTGCCAAACCAGTCTGCTCGGTACCTTGCGTGAATTGCTTTCTGATAAAGACCCAAAATTTGACAGAAAAGATAGCTACAGCATTTTACCCGATTTGTTGGGCAAAACCAATCCTTCTAACACCGAAAAACCAATTATTCATAGTTCTTCTAAAGGATATTTTGGTATCCGTATGGGTGATTGGAAATTGATTGACCAACTCGGCTCTGGTGGATTTACAGCACCTGACAAGGAAAATCCAAAATCTGGAGGACCAAAGGTGCAATTGTATAATCTGAAATCAGACCCTTCGGAAAAGGAAAATGTAGCGTTAAAATATCCAGAAAAAACAGCTGAACTTTTAGCTAAACTGGATGAAATTAAAAAATAGGGTGGTCAATTTAAACCAGATTACCTGGTCAGTTTTTTGGTTCTTGGTCAGTTCTATTTTTCTTATTAATAATCAAATATGAAATTTTCACCAAAAAATGCAAAGAACCAATTTCATGCGGATTTTAAACTTG
>CAMDWC010000398.1 GCA_945878825.1 Haliscomenobacter hydrossis DSM 1100 | reverse complement strand
TTTTGAATCAGGATTTACATGTTCGGGATTTTTCATATTCTTAGAGACGCGATGCCTCGCGTCTTTTCCTCGACAGGTTTCAATGTAATAATTATCCTAAATTCCTTGGTTTTGAATCACGGATTTTACAGGATTAGTTAGGAGTTAGTACATCGTAATATCACATTCGTAGGGGCGAATTGCGTTCGCACTTTCATGATACAGATACATTTCCCTATTTGAGGAACAATGGCGTTCTTCTTTCGTGTTACAGGCGTATTCGCAAGTTAATTAAAATAGATGGATGATCTGATGGGTGCATGGTAAATGGAATAAAAGATAGGTAATGGTTAAAAAAGAGCGAATTCAATTCGCCCCTGCGTGAACCATTAAACGATGTCGATGGCATCTTGTCTTGAATCAGGATTTCGAGGATTACAAAGGACGTCTTCGGTTTGGGTGTAAGGTTCATTCTTAGATTAGTTACTTTTTACCTTCTTTTTCGCCGATGCGTTACGCATCGACGAGAGGCTTCGAAATGAAAGCACCATCTAACATTAACCTTCCCTCTTAGACCAACGACGTTATCATTAATCCTCGAAATCCGGAAAATCCTGATTCAAACCATAAGCTGCTGGGTGCAAAATTATCTCTTAGCTAGGGAATAAAGACATTACCAATGAGTATAAATGCTGATAATCACCTAAATAAAACCATGAAAGATGTGTTTTTGAGCGTAACTTGTTAGTTTTGAAGAATAAACTTATTTTAAAAAATTGAGTTAGCGTTTAGTATTTAATCTTCAAGATCCAAAACTATTCTAATATTCTCTTTCACGCGTTCAGAAATGTTATCTGGTAATTCTCCCATTTTTTTTATCAATCTTTTATTGTCGATAGCTCTTAGTTGGTCAATCATTATATCACAGTTTTCTTGTACTTTTGCGGTGCCTTTTTTTAAATGAACCCTCAATATATGACTCTCGAGTTTCACATTTGTTGTGATTGGACATATTAGGGTAGAAGGATGAATATTATTTAATAAATCTGTTTGAACAATTAATACTGGTCTGGTTTTTCCTGATTCAGTGCCAATCCCTGGATCGAGATTTGCTAACCAGACTTCATATTTTTTAGCTGTCATAATCTTCAAGTTTTTCGAATTCATTCAGCACGTTCATAGATTCGTCGCTAATGAGTTTTGATTCTATGGCTAATTGTTCAGAGATAATTTTCTTTTTTTGTAGGTGATTATAATATTGAAGTGCCTCGTTAATATAACGATTTCTTGGTTTTTTGATCTTTTTGAGCAATTGCTCGGTCTCTTCGTAAACGATTTCGTCAAGCTTAAGTGATAATGTTTTCATCTAATTCTATTTTAGTGCACTCTAAAAGTATATACTTTATTGGAGAATTCAACATTTTTGGAAGGATTTTTTTTGTGGCATGAACAATAAAGGTTTATAAATCCGCGCGCAATTAAGTTTGGCAATATATGTGGTTAGGAACGCGAAGAGACCATGTACTTTCATTTTCTGCAAATGCTCTCGGTGATTGTCCTTTTTGTAGCCCCGGGTTTTATCATATTTTTATCTTTTCAGCCATTTATGTTTACATGCAAAAGCTGTAAAGGGTTTTGTAAAGGATATTTTATTAAACAGTTGATATTCAATATATTTTCTTTACAGACATTGATTTTTCTTTTGTTTTATAGGTTTGCAGAGCGTTTGCAAGCTTCTGGATTTTGCAAAGGGTTTTGCAAGGGCTTTGATGCATAAATCACTGGTTTACAGTATTTTTTGTGTTTGCATTATTTCAGTTTTTTACATAATACTTAATCCCTTTTCATTTCTGCTAATCTTTATATCATTGCTTTCTCTCAGTTCTTTAAACAACCTCGATACATTATAAATTTCATTATCGGGTAAACTCAATACATCCCTTGCTGTTTTGTTGTCAATCTTTTCAAATTCACTTAAGTATTTTAAACTAACTTGTATTTTCTCCAGTTATTTTATTAAAATTTTCCAGTTACCACCCTTGTCAGCACCAATTCGATCAATAATACCTTCTTTTTTCAGATTAGCAATCTGCTTTTCAATTCCTTTTACACTTATTCCAATAATTTCACTCATTTCCATTGTTGTCACATTAGGATTTTTCTTGATCAGCGCCTTTATTTTCTCCCTACTTTTCTCCCTACTTTTCTCCCTACTTTTTAGCGGCCGCATTAAGGTAACGGTAAACATTCCTTCTTTTTGGAAGAGAGGAGCTGGCAATGCTGCCTCTTTCATCAGGTTAATGATTCTGGGAATGCCCGATCCAATCTGTTCAACCAAACGCATCCTGGAAAAAAGGCCAAAAATAAGTGGATTTCTGGAATGACTTCGTTTACCAAATGAAGCCATAGGAATGGCACTCACCAAACCGCCGGGATTACTAATTTCCACCCGGTTTTCAAATAGTTCTATGGTAGTTAATGCACCTTTATCGTAATAATCTCTATGGGATAAGGAATTGATAATCGTTTCTTTAAATACAGTTTCGGGAATCTCCCATATTTCCTTTCTGGGACCGGAACCCTGTCCTTCTATATCGTAAGCAACGTTCAATTTTCCACGTAGCCATTGCATAGCCTTGCTAAATTGATGGTACAAAGGTCCTCCAAAAACCTGATCATCAAAAATAAAGCGTTTATCCAGTCCCTGAAATGCAATACAACGAATCATTGCCTTTTCAATAAACTGTTCCGGATTGGACCCAAGAAAAAGCACAGCACCATTTTTAAAATATTGTGCCTCTGCATATAATTTCAGATTGTTATAAACCTGTTCGTTGGAAACCGCTGCACTCAAGTTAGCTTCCAGTTTAAAAATAGTTAATACTTCAAGGTCAATATTAGTTAGGGGGTTAAAATCGGGACAGGGAACTTCATCGAAATAAATCTTGTCAGCCTGTTGAAAGAAATCGCGCATTTGCTCGGCAGTGGTCAGCTTTTGCGTATTCGGGCCAATACGAACATAAATGGCACCCGACAAAACGTAGGGCTTTTTAGGGCCAGAAGCTACTTCAATCACTCCAATGGTTTTACCAGCTACCTCAACCAGATTTAACCCACATTGTAAAGCCGGGGTTATTTCACTTAAACTATGTTGAATGGCAGAACGCTTTGCATTATCAAATGTACCACACCCTGCTATTTCATTGGC
>CAMDWC010000397.1 GCA_945878825.1 Haliscomenobacter hydrossis DSM 1100 | reverse complement strand
TTTAGTGAAAAGGGGGCCAATTAACTCCTGTTTTGATAAATAGGGCTCCTGGAGGTTTACAAAAAAAACGGTAGGTGGTTTATAGGGGTCTTTGAGATCTTCCTTAATTTCAATAAACCCTTTTTCAATTAGATTTTTGATGACTGGATAAATGGTTTTGATGCCCAACATGTCTTGTATGTCCTGAAGATGAAGATATTCTCTTCCTGAAAGGGCTTCAATAATAAGATACTCTTTATCGGGTAAAGAAAGAGCGTCAAAAGGTAACTGGGGGAGTAAAATGATTAACGATTCACTGGAAAGTTTTAGATTGGAAGGAAGGGCTGCCTGCATAATTTCACCCAGACTGCAGCAATAATAGGTGGACATCCAAGTCCAGAATTGTATTTGAAATACATTCACCAATGGTTTTTCGTCAATTAAACCCAACAGATATTTTGGTGTATGACCTTCTGGTTTTGTATTATTTATGCTGTAAATGATGGCAGCGTACCTCTTTTTTTTGCCGAATTGGACTTCGACACGCATGCCAATAGTAACCTTAGATACCCATTCCTCTGGAACGGCATAAGTATATAATCTATCCAGCGCTAAGGGTAAAATGACGGTACAATAAGTAAGGCTGCCAGCAATATGTAGGGAATCAGGCATGGTGATTTCCTCGTTCATCTTTTTTTTCCAAAAATACAATAACTAAGTTAAAATACGCTACCCGTCTTGTTTTCATAAATTATATCTTACCCCCTTTTTTTTAAACTTAAAAACCTTACATTTGGAGCAAGTAACCATTTATGCTTAAAGTTTATGAAAATGAATATTTCAACACCTGTTTTTGGACTTTTATCCTTCCTGTTTCTCTTCTTTTCGTCTTGCACTGAAAAGGAGTTAATTGCGCCAAGGGTTGATTCAACCATATACAATCAATTGCAAGGTAAATTGATGGATGCAAAGCGTGGCGATGTTATTGAAATACCCGCAGGTACTTTCTATTTTGACAGGCCTCTTTCATTAGAAGGTATTCCTGGTGTTACCATCCGTGGTGCGGGAAAACTGAATACCGTTATTTCCTTTTTAGGCCAAAAGGTAGGTGCGGAAGGTATTAGAATTATCGCTGATTCTGTGATACTTAGCGATCTGACTATTCAGGATACAAAAGGCGATGCCATTAAAATTCAGGATGCCACCTCGGTTACCTTAAGGAATATTCGCACTACATGGACAGGGGGCCCAAAAGAGTCAAATGGTGGCTATGGCATATATCCTGTGGCATGTAAAAATGTTTTAATCGAAGGTTGTGAGGCTTCCTACGCTTCCGATGCAGGTATTTATGTGGGACAATCAACCGATGTGATCGTGAGAAATTGTCATGCACACGGAAATGTGGCAGGTATCGAAATTGAAAACTGTAAGCATTCTGCCGTTTTTAATAACCTCGCTGAAGGGAATACAGGGGGAATTCTCGTTTTTGATTTGCCAGAATTACCCGCCGGAAATGGCTTCGATTGCAGAGTGTATAATAATGTTATCCGCAATAATAATTTAGCGAATTTTGCACCAAAAGGAAATATCGTGGGTATCGTTCCCGCCGGTACAGGTATCATTCTACTTGCCGCAAAATCAGTGGCTATTTATGATAATCAAATCCTTGGACATAAGACCATTGGAACAGCTATAGCAAGTTATGGGATTACCCAAAAGAAATATAAGGACAATAACTATAATCCTTACACTTACAATATTTCCCTACGAAATAATATTTATAAAAGGTCAAAATCTTTCCCGGATTGGAGAAGTGATTTTGGTAAAATGGTGATTATGCTCTTTTGGGGAAAGTCACAGGATATCCTTTATGATGGTATCCTGAATCCCGAATGGTCAGGTAAAAATCCAATGTTTCTCTGTATTGAACAAAATCAACCCGACCTGCGTTTCGCCAATGTTGATGCCGGAAACGATTTCAATAAGGTAGTAACTGATATGTCTGTGCATTTATGTAAAAAATAAAAAGGATAAAATGTCTGTTTTTCACAAAATATCTTTTCTCCTCTTCCTTTCTTTTGTGTTGGTCAATTGTGAACCAGCAAAAAAAGGGGATTTGCCTGTTGAAAAGTCATTTGCACTGGTTGATGTGCCTGTTCCAGAGGCCATTAATACAGCTATAGATAAATTTCCCCTTCCATCTCTGTCAGAATATGGATTTTTTGATTCTCCCTTAGCTTCCCTTCAACCCAGGGATAGGGTGTTGCCTTATGAACCTATCACTTCCTTATTTACGGATTATGCTTTTAAGAAAAGATTCGTTTGGATGCCAAAAGGCGTTGAAGCCCAAATAGATGCAGAAGGGGTCGTTCAATTTCCATTAGGTACCATTCTAATAAAACATTTTTATTATCCAGCTGACTTTTCTAATGAAAAAGAAAAATGGGATATGATGGAAACCAGACTTTTGGTAAAGTCCGGAGAAGAGTGGAAAGCTTATTCTTATGTTTGGAATGAAGATGATTCCGATGCTTTTTATAATCCGATAGGTGACATTTTAAATGCTGCTTTTGTTGATAAAAAGGGTTTGGCAAAATCAGTAGATTATGCCGTTCCAAATAAAAATCAATGTAAAAGTTGTCATAATCGAGATAATATCATTAAGCCTTTAGGTCCCATCGTCCAAAATCTGGATAAAGACGTCGTTTATCCAGATGGGAAAATGAATCAGGTCACAAAATGGCAATCAGTAGGTTATTTGGCAAAAAATTATGTCAAAAAACTAAACCATAAGCCCTTAGCAGATTGGCAGGATAAATCTAAATCGTTGGAAGAAAGATCTTTAGCTTATCTACAGGTCAATTGTGGACATTGCCATAGAGAAAATGGTAGCGCTCATACCACGGGTTTGTTTTTGTTGACTACCATGGAAAATAGGAAGAAATTGGGGATTTGTAAAACACCTGTGGCAGCTGGGAAAGGAGCGGGAAATTTAAAATTTGATATTCAACCCGGTCAACCTGAGGCTTCTATCCTTTTATATCGAATGAAAAGTGAAGATCCGGGCGTTATGATGCCGGAACTAGGCAGAATGATAAAACATGAGGAGGGCATTCAGTTAATCAGCGATTGGATCGCTTCTATGCCAAATAACTGCGAAAAGGCTTTACAACCTTGATTATGAAGGAGGTGAAAAAAATATTGATACACCGTATT
>CAMDWC010000396.1 GCA_945878825.1 Haliscomenobacter hydrossis DSM 1100 | reverse complement strand
AGCCCTCGCTAATTACAAATTCTCCTCCAAAAAAACCAATAGTCGATGAAAAGGATTTCTTATATAAATTGTTTACATCAATAGTAGATGCGTTAGAATTAATTGAAAATCCTAATACAAAAAAAGTAAGAAATATAAAATTTTTCATTATCGAGTGCAAATTTAGTTTTTTTTTTAAAAAAAAACTTGCTGTTTATGTTTTAATTTAATTTTTAGCACTTTTTGGTAGTTTTCAGCCCAAAAATAAAGCCATAAAAAAACCCAGTAAAGCTAATGCTATACTGGGATTAGGCTGTGGTCTCCACTGACCTATTTTCGAACCCCTTTTTGGAGGATTTGAATAAATTAAGCATGCTTTACAAAACGATTTATGGGTCAAAATGAATTTCATAAAATCGTTTGAGTCAACTAAGATTTCGCGAATGAAATGAGTGGTTCAATTTGACGTTTATCTGCCAGTTTCAATGCTGCGATATATTCTTTTCTTTTATCGGTCACATTTACCAAATTGGAACTCCCCCAAGAAAGAAAAGGTTCTCTATAAAGTTTCTCCATAATCAAATCTGCCATCAATCTTGAATGTCTTCCATTTCCATTCGGAAAACAATGAATGCTGACTAGTTCATGTTTAAACCTAATTGCAATTTCAGCATATGGAAAGGTTTTATTTTCATACCAAAATTTTGTATCATCGATTAGTTGCTTCAGTTGCACTGGAATTAAATAACTCTTGATTCCCAAATTCTTTTCTGAATTTCTAAATGAACCTGCCCATTTCCAAACATCTCCATACATGCGTTTATGTAAATCCTTGACAAACTTTTCAGAAAGCAATTCTTCGGCTTTGATTTTCTTCCCAAATGTCCATTGAATCGCCTTCTCAATATTTAGTTGCTCAAATTCATCCAAATCTTCTCGAGTAGTTATTGATGGTATTTTCAATCCATCTTTTTCTTCCTCGCTAAAAGGAGTTTGCCCATCGTTATAGTTAATCTCTAATCCCATAAATATTTTGGCATTTCAAATTTGATTTCCGCTGTTTTCTGTTCTATTGCTTGTTCGATGCGTTCCTTGGAATTTTGCTGATTCTCTAACGTCATGGTGGCATGTGTTCGCATTACAATTTCGGAGGCTAATTCTATTGCTCTCTTTTCAATCATTTGTTCCAATGATTTATGCATGGAAACAAAACCATAAACCAATTTCATATCCAATACATTTGCGGCATCACGCAGAGAATTTAGCGTAATGGTTCCATTTGACTCACGCTCCTCAATTTCTTTGACGCTTTGTGGCGAAATATGCAATCGATCTCCTAATTGACGCAAAGACATTTTTAACGAATTTCGAAACGTATTGATCCACCCTTTGGAGGGAATTACGGTTTCTTTCAAATTCTTAAAAGCCTCTATTTTCTTATCCGTTTGCTGTAAAAGCAGCTGTTGTTTATTGTTTTTCATAAGGCTATAACCTAAAAATTAAAAACAAATTTAAGGGTATTACCTGAAATAAACAAATTATTTTAAGGTTATTACCTGAAAATAATTTTCGAACTAGTTGTAAAAACGAACTGAACATATGAGAATAAATAAATCTTTTAACGGTGTTAAAATACCAATAAACAGGCTTCAATCTCCTCAAACAAGGAAGCACCAAAAAATTATTCTATTAAATAACCACTTATTTCTGAAATTATTTAATCAAATAACTTCCAAATTCTTGATAAACGAAAACGAAACCACTTAGTCCTCTTAAAACTTGGAGTTATTTTATATGATAAAAATTGTTTGACTTTTTGGATCTCATTCAAATTTTTGCAACTTTCTATACCATAATTTCCAATTAGGTGAGCTACTCTTGAAATATCAATGTTGTTTTCTTTATCCAAGTCAAAAAATATATTACCGATTATTTCCATTTCTGAAAGTTCGGATAATGACGAATTCCAAAAGTTTCCAATAACATGAAATTCTTTTCTATGAAACATGCTAGAAACCACTGCGCAGCGTTTAAAATTGTTCCATTTAAAACTAATTACATCACCTGTAAATATTTCCTTAGAATAAATATCTTTAAATTCGGTATTTTGTCCAGCGTAAAGCCCTTTTTTAATTCCTTTAATCTCACTCAAATGATTTAATTCAACACTATAAAATTCACTAAAACTTGTTTTATACAATAAATTTTCTTGGCAAAAAATGAAACATTTTTCCGATAAATATTTGAAAAAAATGGATTCCGGGTTAATAACCCGAACTTTTATGGGGGATTTAATTATTGGCCAACTCAAGTTTTCATTGAATTGATATACAAATCTATTCTCTGGTGATATAAATTCGTTGATTTTTATTTTACTTAAATTGAAAAGATGTATGTTATATTCATCTCGATTAACTAGATAATTGCAAGTCTTACATCTTTCTGTTGATCTAAAATCAACTGTAACTTCATGAAAAAACAAATCTTTTGAATTGCCTTCAATATTCTTGAGTATATGATTATCTTCATCTTTTTGACATCCACAAGTTGTACATAATGAAGGTAACCTTTTAATTATGAATTCAAAATCTGTAATTACTTTTTCTATAGTATTAACCTGATGATCTTCGAAATTAATTCTCCAACTTCCATCGGTGGTTAGTCCTAAATTCAATTCAAATTTATAGGTACTGTAATAGCTATCGCTGCGAATCATCTCAACTTTAAGCCCTTTATTCAATTTTCTGCTTAAAAACCGATTTGATTTTATTTCAATATCAAAATCGTATAATTCCTTAACCCATCCTCCACATTGAGAAATAAAAGAATTTTCAGTTTTTTTATTAACAAATAAATAATGCTGCATTAGAGTGAATTCGTTTTAATTTTATTAAAATTAAATTAAACAAGGAGATAAAAAGTAATTTTAGACTATTTGTCAAACCATTTCTTTGTTTAATCATCTACGTCATCTTTGAGTTTAATTTCATTTAGCATTTCCTGAATAGAATTATGTGGATTTCTTGGAACTTCAATAATTTTTATCGATGGATTACTTTTGGATTCATTCAATAAATTTTCGAACATTGAAATACAATCCATACTTAATGAAATAATTGAAACGAAAGGTTCCATTTCACCTGGTGTAAATTGATAAATCCTTCTAATCAATGTACTAGCCATGTCATCAGGCAGGATTTTGAGGTAGTTTGCATCCAATCCATA
>CAMDWC010000395.1 GCA_945878825.1 Haliscomenobacter hydrossis DSM 1100 | reverse complement strand
AGGGGTAAATAAATTACTTTAACTTTTCCTTCTTTTTCTAAAACGTCAATGGTGTGAAGAACGGCATGATGTTCCGTTGCTGCCGTGATGACGGTTTTTACGCCTAACCCGCTCACAGCACCCTGAATAATCATGTTATTTGATTCTGTGGCACCAGAGGTAAAAAAAATTTCCCCGATAGAGCAGTTGAAATGATTCGCCATCGTCTTTCTGGCCTTTTCAATCAGTGCCCTGGAGGTCCTGCCTTCTGAATGAATGGACGAGGGATTTCCATAATTATTAAGCATGGTTTCATGCATCAAATGGATGACCTGAGGATGTAATGGCGTAGAGGCCGCATGATCTAAATAAATTCGTTGTTGCATTAGAAGGGCGTTTCTAAACAGTGTATAATAGGATCTTCCTTTTCATTTGCTATAAACTGCTGATGAACAAATTCGTTTGTTTTTGGGTGATAATTATAATCTTTAGACCACTCCTCTTTATGTAAAACCACTGATTCAATCGCATCGAGAATAAAGTTAATTTCTTCATTTGTTTGCGTCGGGTGAATACTCATTCTTATCCAGCCAGGTTTCCCCGTCAGATCTCCTCTATTTATTTTATCTGTTATATTTTTTGAGTACTCATTTTCAACATGAAGTAAATAATGCCCATAAGTACCAGCACAGGAGCAACCTCCTCTTGTTTGAATGCCAAAACGGTCATTTAGTAGTCGTACTCCGAGATTATAATGTAGGTTTTCGATATAAAAAGAAATCACGCCAAGCCTGTGTGTATGTTGACCAGCTAAAATATGTAAACCCTTTATACTTTCTAAACGAGGCATTATGATAGCTAAAAGTTCTTTCTCCCGTGCTAAGATTTTATCGACGCTCATTTTTTCCTTTAGTCGGATAGCCAGAGCAGCCCTTATGGTTTGTAAAAATGGAGGGGTTCCACCGTCCTCTCTGGCCTCAATTTCTTCGATATATTTATGTTCTCCCCAAGGATTTGTCCAATCGACTGTTCCTCCCCCCGGATCGTCGGGAATTTCGTTTTTATAAAGGGAAGGGTTAAAAATTAGAATACCGGAAGAACCGGGACCACCTAAAAATTTATGGGGCGAAAAGTAAATAGCATCCAGCTGTTGCTGTTTATTTTCCGGATGCATATTTATGTCGATATAAGGGGCAGAACAGGCAAAATCTACAAAAATAAGACCATTATGGGCATGCATAATTTCGGCCATTTCGTAGTAAGGTGTGCTGATACCCGTAACGTTGGAGCAAGAGGTAACAGCGGCTATCTTTAGTTTCCGATGTTTATACTTATCTAATAAGGACAGTAAATTTGCCGGGACCACCAAGCCGTCCTCATCGGGAGGAATAACAATAACCTCAGCGATGGTTTCCAGCCAACTGGTTTGGTTAGAATGATGTTCCATGTGCGTGACAAAGACGACGGGCCTGTTTTCTTCGTCTTCTTTAACTAATCTGTCTTTGTATTTTTCGTGAATCTTAAGGCCTAAAATTCGTTGGAATTTTGACAAAACGCCAGTCATGCCAGAATGGGAAGCGATGAGAATATCTTTTTCATCGGCACCTACATGCTTTTTAATTATGTTCCTCGCCTTTTTGTATGCGGTGGTCATGGCATTTCCCGTATAGGTAGTTTCGGTGTGAGTATTGCCAATATACGGAGCGATATCTAATAATAACCTCTCTTCCAAGGGTTCATATAAACGACCGCTGGCAGTCCAATCGGCATAAATTATTTTCTTTTGACCAAAAGGTCCTTGAAAATGATGATTATTTCCGAGTATGTTCCTTCTGAATGGTTCAAAATAATCCTGTAAACTCATTTTGCTAATTGATTTAAAAAGTCACCTTTAATTTTTTCAGCTAAGGCTGTCGCTTTTTCTACGGTATTAGCTTCTGCATATATCCGAATAATAGGTTCGGTATTGCTGGCGCGCAGATGAACCCAGGCATCTTCGAAATCTATTTTTAGACCATCGATTCTGGATACGTCGGCCCCTGCGTAAGAGCTTGCAAGTTGGTCTAAATTTGCCGATAAATCAATCCCTTCGGGAATCGACATTTTACTTTTTATTATAGAATAGGTAGGATAGGTTTTTTTTATTTCTGAGACAGGCATATTTTTAGTAGCCATAAGCGAAAGAAACAAGGCAATGCCAATGAAGGCATCTCTTCCGAAATGTAGATCGGGGACAATGATACCACCATTACCCTCGCCTCCAATTACGGCATTTGTTTTTTTCATGACTTCCACCACATTGACCTCACCCACTGCACTGGCAGCATATTGGCCACCATATAATAAGGTAATATCTCTTAAAGCCCTGGTGGAGGAAAGATTAGACACGGTATTTCCTTTTTTGAGAGATAATACATAATCAGCCACAGCGACTAAGGTGTATTCTTCACCAAACAAATGTCCGTTTTCGTCAATCAGCGCAAGTCGATCGACATCGGGATCCACCGCGATGCCCAAAGCCCCTTTATCTGACTTCACTGCTTCGCAAAGATCTGTCAAATGTACTGGTAATGGTTCTGGATTATGGGCAAAATCACCGTGAACTGCGCCATGCACTAAAGAAAAGGTACACTCTAAAGCTCTTAATAGTACGGGCACAAACATAGCCCCTGTAGAATTTATCGGGTCTATAACTATATGGAATTTTTTAGACCTAATGGCATCTACCTGAACAAGTGGATGTTTTAAAATAGCCTCCAGGTGGTAGTCAAAGTGGGATTCATTATATTGGGTTAATTTACCAAGTTGATCAATATTTGCATAGTCTATAATTTCTGGACGGGCCGAAATATCCAATAATGTTTCTCCATCTTTTGCGGATATAAATTCCCCCTGTTCATTTAAAAATTTTAGCGCATTCCATTCCCGCGGATTATGACTGGCGGTTATAACGATACCTCCAGCAGCATTTTCTTTGGTTACCCACATTTCAACCGTAGGCGTAGTGGATAATCCAAGGTCAACGACATTAAATCCCATGGAAATCAGCGTATTATTTACTAATCCAGCTACCATAGAACCGGAAATTCTGGCATCTCGACCTATAACTACTTTACGTTTATCATTTTTTTGCTTTAGCCAGTGCGCAAAGGCAGCGGTCATAACGACAATGTCAATGGCTGTTAAGTTTTCACCTGGTCGCCCACCAATGGTTCCTCTTGTTCCGGAAATAGATTTTATTAAAGT
>CAMDWC010000394.1 GCA_945878825.1 Haliscomenobacter hydrossis DSM 1100 | reverse complement strand
TTTAAAAGATGCTGTACTCCACGGGGAAAGAATCTTATTTTTTCCTGGTTCAAAAGATACTGCTGTATTGGAAACGCACGAAAATGGACAGTTTAATGGTGCCTACCGAAGCTTTTTTTTGAAAAATAAGCTCAAATTAAAAGGTCAATACATTCATGATGAAATGTTTGGGCTCTGGTATAAGTATGATGAGCGGGGATTTTTGATTGAGGAGGTAACCTTTTCACAAAATAAAGAAAATGGCCCTTTTAAAGAGTTTTTTCCTTCCGGGCAGCTAAGTGTTTTGGGAAATTATAAAAATGGAAATACAGAAGACGGTCCCCTATTATTTTATAATGAAAAGGGTAAATTAGTAAAAAAAATGATTTGTTCCGGTGGTATTTGCCGCACACAATGGAAAGATAACCAGTCCACAAAATGAAAAATGTACTCTTTCTCTTCTTTCTTTTTGCGGCCAAGGCTGTATATGGACAATTCCCCGGAGGAAGAGCTACTTTTAATTTTTTAGCATCTCCTCCTTCCGCCAGATTAACCGGACTCGGTGGAACCCAAATTTCAGTGTCTGATAGTGATATTAATCTGATTGGCGGAAATCCAGCTGTTTTAAATCAGAATATGACAGGGAAACTTGGACTAAATCATTTTTTTTTACCCGGAAATATACAAAGTGGAAATGCTGCGTATGCGTTTACTATAGCTGACAACAAAACGTGGTTACATCTTGGTCTTCATTTTATTCAGTACGGTGAAATGCCCCGAACTGACGAGTATTTTCAGACAAACGGAACATTTAAGGCAAATGAAAATAGCATGTCCGTCGGAGTCTCCCATTCCATTGACGACAGACTTCAAATTGGTTCTACCCTGTCTTTCGCTCAATCTTCCTTAGGTGAATTTGCTTCTTCCGCGCTGGTTTTAGATGCCGGCTTATTTTATGCAGATTCTTCAAAGCTTACTACCATTGGTATTGTATATAGAAATGCTGGCGTACAACTTAATCCATATTTTTCAGGTAACAGCAAGGAACCCTTACCTAGTGATTTACAAATAGCTATTTCAAAAAAATTACGCTATTTACCCTTTCGGTTTACGCTTCTTTACAACAACCTGAATCGTTGGAACGTAAGATATTACAATCCAGACAATGAATCAGCAAGGCTTATTATCGGAGAGGAATTAGCTGAACCGGCACAGCTTGCCATTTTTGTTGATAATTTATTCAGGCATATTATTCTCAATGGAGAACTTATTGTGGGCGCAAATGAAAATTTCAAATTAAGAATGGCTTACAATCATAGAAGTAGAATGGAATTTGGTACCGTTGGCGTGGGTGGTTTAAATGGCTTTTCCTTTGGATTTGGCCTTAAAATAAAACGCTTTTCTTTTGATTTCGGCCGATCTATCTATCATCTGGGCGGAGGATTAACCCACATAGGTATTACTACTCAACTCAAGAAAAATATTTTTTGATCCGGTAGTTCTAAATGTCGACTAAAAAGATACAAACCTTTACATTGGGAGATATCTCAGTTCAAACGGATAGATAAAATTGCTCCGAAACTTTAGCAAGTTAAACACTAAAAAATGAGGGATAATTGAGAACCAATGAATGCCCTTTTGCGTCTTATTAGTGTTACTCCCTTAAATAAACTAATAGGTCAACCATGCAAAAATCAATATCTATTTCACTATTTTTTGTTGCTTTCCTACTCACGTTCGGTGCTTCTGCTCAAGGGCGATATACTATCAAAGGTGGCGACCCAAATGGAATCAATAAATGGTATATGGGACGACAAATTGCCCACGTAATGAGTCATTTTGGCATAGATTGGCTTGAAAGACAGGAAAGGGAAATGGAGGAAAATACATCTCAATTATTGAAGAACCTTGATGTAAAACCTGGGATGATTATTGCAGACATTGGTGCAGGAAGTGGTTACCACAGTGCCTTGCTGTCAAAAAAAGTTGGAAATGGTAAAGTATATGCCGTAGATGTAGAACCGGAAATGATTGCCTACCTGAACAAAAGGATTAAACAGGAAAAACTGTCGGGTATTGTGCCTGTACTGAGTAAAGAAACGGATGTCTCTTTGCCGGAAAACACAGTAGATCTCGTTTTATTGGTCGATGGTTATCATGAGTTTTCTTACCCTTATGAAATGGGTATTTCAATGCTGAAAGCATTAAAGCCCGGAGGCAAATTAGTACTCGTGGAATTCCGGTCAGAGGATGTCGAAGTACCCATCAAAGACATCCACAAAATGAGTAAGGCACAGTCCATTAAAGAATTCAAGGCGGCAGGATTTGTCTTCGACAAAAACATAAAAAATCTTCCCTGGCAACACTGCATGATATTTATCAAACCAACATACTAATCTGCTGATTTATAATTGTTTCAAAAGATTATTTCCAAATTTTAGCACGCCGCTTTAATCTGAGTTACTTACTTACTGCTTTAAAATCCATAATAATTTGTTCATTGGAAAAGTTGATACGAAATTAGTATTTTGAGAATAAACACTACGTTATGAGTGAATCATAAAAAAATATAGTTATTATAATATTACATAAGCCACTTAATATTTATCGCATTCAAACATTTTAATATAATTTGCTCCGAAAGTATAGTTACTTAGCTTTTCAGGGCGAATTAAGCGATATTTACGTTAGTTTTTGTATATAATTTACGTTAAACCTCTACCATCATTACCATATTCATATTCATCTTTATCTGTTTATCCGGAATTATTTACCAGACCTCATCAAATTCAGCCATTAATAAGTAACAATCTTCTTTTTATTTGCTTTAAATAAAATTATTAAGTTCAAATTAGCCGTATCCTTTCTATTTCCCTACATTTGCAGAATTAGCCTGAAAAACCAAATAATTGTTATATTTCATATTGAACGCCAATTCATTGGTCGTTATAGTTTATTTATAAAATTTCAGGAAATGAAAGTGCTAAAATTTGGTGGGTCTTCTGTTGGAAAACCTGAAAGAATTAGAGGAATTGTCTCTATTCTTAAAGATTATTACTTAAGTGGGCAGCCGTTTACCGTTGTTTTTTCAGCATTTGGCGGAGTGACAGATCAGCTCATTGAAATGAGTCAACGTGCTGCGAATGGTGATAACAGCTATCTTAATTTACACGAACAGTTCCGTTTACGTCATTTTGAAGCTGCCGAATCTTTACTTATTGAGCCCACCCGAAGTATTGTCATTGCTGA
>CAMDWC010000393.1 GCA_945878825.1 Haliscomenobacter hydrossis DSM 1100 | reverse complement strand
GCAATTTGGACTGACTTAAAAATTAAATCCTCCTTAGGAATTGGCAGATTATCCTCTTTCAAACTTTCAAGATATAGTGACATCGCTTCTCTAATTATTTAAAGCATGATACCCACCCTCCATTTCTTTTTCAAAAATGACGGTATAATTATAAATTTGAGCACTTTCGGACTTCATTGTTTTCAAATTTTTCAATCCAACAAATTCATATAAATACCAACGTCCTCCAGCTTTTTTGGAGAAAACTCTTCTGGCCGATACAAGCCTATTCTTATTTTTTTATCAATCAGATTTTCAACGCGTTCAGTCAATCTGAACAAATATGCACGATCTACATTCCCCACTAATATCAAGTCAATGAATGGGGAATTTCTTCCCAGAGCCAAATCACCTGTCAAATATACCCTTTCCAGATTTCCTAACTGATTCAACACCTGATCAACGATTTGATCTAGACCCACGTGCTGCAGGATAATACCTCTCAGTGATTTAAAAAGCGGATGTTGGGTATTCGCTGAAAATAATTTTGTCTTTGTATTTAACTCACCTTCGCATTCTTCGATCAAATGCATTTCAGAAAGTTTATTCAACTCAAGCCGAACGGTATTGCTGCTGACATCCAACTCTTTTTCCAAACCTCTGAGAAAGACTTTGGTCTTTGGATTCAAAAGAAAACGAGTCAGTAACTTAAGTCTTATTTTACCCGAAAAAAGCTGGTCTAATATCAAAAATTTCTATTTTATTTGCGATTTTTATAAGCTTTCGCCCCGATGAGTCGCAAAGTACTCTTCCAGGTGATGTATTATTGAGTAGTAAAAATACAAAAATTAATGCAATATTAAAAATAATTAATAAAAAAAACACTCGCCTCGCAAAATAACCACAAAACCAAACCAAAACCGTGATGCAGATACTTTAATTGTGGGGAATTATTAAAATCGAACCTGTCGGGGATAAGACGCGAAGCATCGCGTCTCTACGAATAACTTCTCGAATTAAAACGAAGACGTTATCTTTAATCCTCGAAATCCTGTAAATCCTGATTCAAACCCCATACTGCAAGCACCCCATGACCCACCAATACCTTACCCTAAAATAATCACTAAATATATCTATCCCGCCAGAAAAGATTTTAAATCGGTAAGTTCGATACCCTGATAGGAGTTACCACTGTAAGCATCATAAGTTATCACCGTTTTTCTATAATTATCGCTAATTCGACTAAGGTTTCCAAATGCTCTTTTCATGGTTTTTTCGTCATGGATAAACAATGCAACTTGCAAATACCATTTTTCCCCCTCTTTTTCTGCAACGAAATCGATTTCATGGACGCCAAGAACCCCAACTTTCACTTGGTAGCCTAAAAACAATAATTGATTATAGACCACATTTTCCAAAATTTTCCCTTTATCTTCAATTCGATAACCCCAAAGAGCGTGTCGAATTCCTAAATTTTCAAAATAATATTTATCACCCACTTCGAATAAGCGTTTACCAATTATATCAAACCTGGGAACTCTATGAATTAAAAATGCATTTACTAAATGTTGCATGTATATTTGAACCTGATTGGGCGGTATTTTCGTGTTTTGTGATATAAGAAAATCACTAATCCTTTTTATGGAAAAAATACTCCCAATATTATTTGCCAAAAATTGCACCAGTTGTTCCAAAAAAAGAACATTCCGAATAGCAAATCTTTGAATAATATCCTTGTAAACAATAGTGCTATATATGTTCCTTAGATATTCAAAAACGATGTTATCCTCTAAAGGTAAATGTTTTAAGTAAGGTAACCCACCAAACTTCAAGAAAATATCCAATGATTTGCTGGTATTTTCAAGTTTATGAAAATTCAGGAATTCGATATAGGACAAACTATAAACCGTTATTTCAATGTATCTCCCGCTTAAAAATCCTGCTATATCTGAAGACAACATATTTGCATTGCTCCCAGTACAATAAATATCCATCTGTTCGTCTAGTAAAAGGGAGCGCAATGCCAGATGAAAGTCAACTATGTCTTGAATTTCGTCAATAAATAAATAAGTCTTTTCTGTAGCGGATTTATGCGTTTTTACGTATTCATTTAAATCTAAAGCGGTTTTTATTGTTGAAAAAGCAAGATCCTCTTTATTCACGTAAATGATTTTAGCTTGTTGGTCCTGCTCTAATATATGCTGAATAATTTGAAACAGTAGATAACTTTTTCCGACACGGCGCTGACCAATAAAGACCTTTATGATATTTTTTCTCATAAAAGGCTCCACCCTGTTAAGGTAATGGGGTCTTTTAATAATATTTTCAGGAAGACAAATCATTTATTGTAGTTATATCTACAAAAATACATAAAAATACTACTTATTTAAGATATAACTAAAACAAATACCTTTTCATGGTATTTGCTGTTTTACAAAATGAAATATTATACTGAGACCTGTCGGGGAAAAGACGCGAAGCATCGCGTCTCTACAAAAACCTCCCCATCTATAACAAAGACCAACTCATAACGATATATTGACAGGAGCTAAGTTATCCTCCAGGTAATATATAATCAGCCAATGCTTTTTTAATACTATTCTTCATTGTCTGCCAGGAAGTATTATGGAACATAAATGGCATTTCCTGCTCATCGGCATCTTCAAAAAAAATAATACTCTTTAAAGCGAAAAAGAGAGAACTGTCACTAAATTTTTGCAAATAAAAATCCAGTATCTGGTTTAATGTGAAAATTTTTAGTAACTCATTTAAATCAATAAAATCTTTTTTTGAACCTCTATTTATAATTGCTGCCATTTTCATCGCAGCAATTTCTTTTGAACTAGCTAATCGTAAATTATCCTCAACCAATGGATTATCAATCCATTCGTAAGGATAAAAAACTATATCTATTTTAACATCATTTAAAAATAATGAGTCAATTTTTTTAGACGTTTTAAATTCCCGTACAATACCAATAGATTGTAAAAAAGTTAGTAGATCTTCAGTGTCAATTTTTTCATTCCCAAAAAAATCTAAATCTATTGATTTTCGATGCCCATGTATTAAGGCTAAAGCGGTTCCACCAACCAGGCGATAATTCTGAAATAAAACAGATTCATTTATTTTATTTAATAAATCCAATGTTGGCTTGTCAACGACCTTGTATTGTAACATCTAAATGCTTCTTTTGGTGTATTTGAAATGGTTGCAATAAAATTTAAATCTTTAGGACTCATAGTTCGAAAAGTT
>CAMDWC010000392.1 GCA_945878825.1 Haliscomenobacter hydrossis DSM 1100 | reverse complement strand
ATAAATTTGGTTCCAAGGAAAAGATTTCTTTTATCGGTATGGCCAATAATATCAATAATCAGGGCTTCTCTTTTGAAGAATATGTCGGATTTACCGGCGGTATGTCCCGAGGTGGTGGCGTTCAAATCGATGGAGATAGTCCTATAAATAATGGAAACAATACCGGATTTACCAATACCTATTCAGGTGGTTTAAATTATACGAATACCTTAAGTGATAAAACAGAATTGAACGGTAGTTATTTCTATTCTCTATTGGATAAGCAAACTGATAGAACGCTTTTCAGAGAAAATTTCCTTGCCGACAGGACTTTTTTTAATACCGAAGATAGTAAACAGAATAGCCAAAATCAAAGTCACAGACTCAATGTCGTTTTGGATCATAAACTCGATTCTTTCCAATCTATTAAATTAACTTCCCGTGTTACTTTCAGAGGCAGTAATACTCTTTACGAAGGTGAAACGGAAACGCTTAATGCCGATTATTCTCCATCTAACAGCAATATTCGCACAAATACCAGCGAAGGTAGTGCCAGTCAGATAACTAACGATTTATTATATAGAAGAAAATTATCAAAACCTGGAAGAAGTTATTCAGCCAATTTTTCATTCAATCTGAATAATGATGGCAATTTTGGTGAAAATTTATCGGAAAACACCTTTTTTAAGGCTGGAAAAAGCAAAATTGATACTATAAAGCAAAGATTTACCCAGGATAATGAACGGATTTCTTACGGCGTGAGGCTTTCCTACACAGAACCTTTGTTTAAAAAACAATACCTGGAAATGAATTATGATTATCGCCATAATGATAATAATCAGTTTCGGGAAGTATACGATCTGGCCTTTGGCCTTAATCCTTTCGAAAAATTTAATTCACAACTAAGTAATAAGTATACTACTGATTATAATTATCACAGAGGTGGGGGAAACTACCGATTTTCTGGAGAAAAATTTAATCTTACCGCGGGAGCCAGTATACAATATTCTTTGTTAACCGGCGAACTTATCCTTACTGAACAAAACATTGAAAAGAAATATACCAATATTTTACCGGCGGTAAGAATGCGTTGGGAAGTAGGAAAGGGTAAAAATTTATCTGCCGACTACTCTACCAACGTTAGAGAACCCTCTTTGACTCAACTTCAACCCTTGGTTGATAATAGTAATCCTTTGAATATATATGTAGGTAACCCAGATTTGAGACCTGAATATAGCCACAACATGGGCGTAAGATTCTTTAGTTTCAATCAATTTTCAATGACCAATCTTTTTATATTTTCGAACATAGGTTACACGCAAAATAAAATCAGGAATACGCAGGTAATTGATGAAAGATATATCACCACTACCCGTCCGGAAAACGTAGCGAACGACTTAAATATATCGACCCGCGCCAATTTTGGCACGCGAATCAAGCCTTTGAAATTAAGAATCAACAGTAAT
The DNA here is from genome assembly GCA_945878825.1 of Haliscomenobacter hydrossis DSM 1100. Classification (GTDB taxonomy): domain Bacteria; phylum Bacteroidota; class Bacteroidia; order Chitinophagales; family Saprospiraceae; genus BJGN01. The sequence goes on along the minus strand of CAMDWC010000392.1, from coordinate 1,797 downwards.
GCAGGAATCAATAGGAACAAAGGATTGACCTACATAAATGGAGCGTTGAGCAGCACCCTTTCTACCAGTTTGTCTGGAGGAATTTCCATTGAAAACCAGAAAAAGGACTTATTCGACTGGCAAATTGGCATGGACTGGAGTAATTCAAACACCTCTTATTCGATAGCCACTCAAAATGCGAGACAATACAGTGTAAAGACTTACACAGCCAATATAAATGTTCCTTTATTTAAAAAAGCCATCAATTTATCTACCAATTTAGATTATGAAATTTATACTGGATTGAGTGCTGGATTTAATCAAGCCATTCCCATCTGGAATTCAGGACTTTCTGTATTTGTTTTAAAAGACAAAAGAGGAGAATTAAAACTTGCGGCTTTTGACATGTTGAATAAAAACACCGGCATTAGTCGTAATGCCGATTTCAATTACACGTCAGATGAGCAAATCAGATCTTTAGGAAGGTATTTCATGTTGAGCTTCACTTACACATTAAAAGGAATGGGAGGAAATCAAATGGGCATGCCAGCGGGAGGAATGCGTATGTTTATGAGATAAGTATTTTTGAAATATAACTATATAATTTATCAAAATAGGTTTCCTGATTTTTATAACAGGGAACCTATTTTTTATTCGGGAAAATTGATTATTAAGGTTAAATTTATTAAATTTAAATTACTTTTAAACTTTAAATTAAAATGAATGGGAATGCGTGCTTCGATTACTGCCAAAGAGTTAAATAAGAATAAATTAGGCATTGCGAATCATGCAAATACTATTCAACCTAAAAGTATTGATGGCTTACAAAATCATGCAGATACTCAACAATTAATCAGGATAAAAACGGCAGCTGACCAAAGTAATCATCACGAAAAATTAACTCAGTTAAAATCTATGGGTGACGCTAGGGCTCAAAAAATTCAAACCGAGGGTGTAGCCCAGTTAATGTTAGGTAGAGCTCTTGGTTCAGTGGTAAGAAATGCACCAAGAATTGCTAAGGCTGGAGCTAAATTAACAGGCGGCTTGGCTATTGCAGATGAACTTACTGGCGCATCATCTGGATTTATTATGAACGATAAAAATAAATTTGCAAAACATAGTTTTGCGTTAGCTGGAACTGCCGTTGAAAAAATGAAAATATCTCCTTTTTTAAAATCTGCTGCAGGAGGATTTTTTGAAACCTTAGAGGAGGAAGCCGAAACTTTTCCATTCAATGAAACTACTAAGTTTGATGACACCCAAAATCAAAAAATTGTGGGAAGTATTAGAAATTTTAGCGACCTACTAACTAAAAATGATATCCCAAATCCTTTAGCTGCATTTGTTTCTTTGGACAATATCCAATCTCGTTTTTTTGCTTTAGCTGAGGTAGTTAAAAAAGGGGAGGTTGAACTTGCGCTTAGCCGGGCGGAAGGAGAAGCAGCGTTCAAAGAGGGAAGAGTCAAAGAAGCAGCCAGATTCGCTGCAGAAAACCCTGAAGTTGACGCTTTTAATAAAAGTCAAGGAAGATAGATTATTTCTCTTAAATGCATGTAACGAATGTATTGCTTTCTTCGTCACATGCATTTACTTAGATATGATTTAATTACGGGGACTGCTCATTCTCATTTGGAAGCCACCTTGACCGTTAGCACCCATTTCTTTCATTCTTTCCGCCACGATCGCGTTGTATTCTTTACGGGTAACCAATTTACCCTTATCAGGCTCCACAATTCCAGCCGATAAAGCAGGATCCAGGGTAATTTCCTTTGCAATCAAGGTTTGAGCGCCTTCATTAATATCGACCATAATAACCAG
>CAMDWC010000391.1 GCA_945878825.1 Haliscomenobacter hydrossis DSM 1100 | reverse complement strand
TTTTAATGGTGAAATTATTTCCGAAATTACATCATTTTAATAAAAGATTTGACCTATAAGTTGGTTTTTATCTTAAAAAGAAGCATTTTCCACAAAAATATACGGCTTATGTTACGAATGGCTTTATTATCAATATCTCTGTTGCTTTTCTGTGCTGATTTGTCAGGTCAGCGTCAGTCACCCACTCCGAAAAGTATGGAAGTTAGGGAAGTTGTGTCAGGAGATAATAATTCTTTCTTTACTTTCTCGAGTAATCATCCGGAAAAACCAGATAAGGCAGAAATATCCCTATTTAATTATAAGCAGGAAATGCTGGCCAGTAAAGAAATTACCTTTGAAAGAAGCCCTTTAACGGCCCAATTTGAGGCTATTTTCTGTTGGGATAACAAAATTAATGTACTGTCCTCCCTGTATTATCCGGGACCGAAAAGAAACCATTTGCTTTTGTATCAATATGATGTCAATGATTTATCTGAGGTTGGTTCCGATATTATTTCAGAAGCTTACACACCCGAATTATACAGGGTACCTTTTGGTTACAGTATGTCCCCCGATAAAAAATACCTTGCGCTATATGCCTGGACATATACTCTTCCAAAAGACCCAGCAAGATTAAAAATTAACGTTTATACAGCGGGATTGACCCCGGTATGGTCAGGGGAATATCAACTCCCCATTATGAATGAAGGACTTTTTTTATATGATTGTAAAATAAATAATAACGGCGAGTTGTATATGCTGGCCGAAAATTATCTGGGTAAACCGGGCCCGCAGATTGATGAAAGAAAAATTCAGTACCTGGCATTGGCTTTTAAACAAGATCTAAAAGAGCCTCTCGCTTATTATCTCAATAATCCTTTAGATAAATTAACCGGCGTTAAATGGGATTTGGCAGATAACGGAGCGTTGATCGCCGCCGCTTTTTTTACTGAAAAGGGAAAGATTTTACCAGCTGGATATTTAACCTATCAGGTGAAAAACCCGGGCGCCGAACCTAAAATAGATCGTTTTTATTTAAGTGAATCTTCCTATCAGGCAGCTTACCCATTTTCTTCTCCCGAACCAAGAGATAATGCCAATAGACGTCGATTTGATCAATTTCTTTTTCAACGAATCGAGAAAGATTCGACAGGAAATGTACTGCTGGTCGCTGAACAAAATATTTTTGATCCTATTAATGGTCTTTTAGAGTATAACGATATACTTGTTATTCGTCACGATAATCTTGACAAACCTGTTTGGATGAAAAGAATTCCTAAAAGGCAGCAAGGTTATAGTTATATTCCTAAGTTAACTTATGGATATCAATCCTTTTTTTATAAAGATAACCTGTTCTTCTTATTTAACGATGCATTGAAAAACCAGAAAGGTGAGGGTAACCAACCTGAAAGAAGTTTATATGAAGGAGGAAATGAGGCGGTACCCATCTATGTGTTAGATATTAACGGCAAATTAAACAGGTTTGACGCCACACCTTTACTTAAAAATGCAGGTATTGGTGCCATTGTTCCCGAGAAAATATGGCAAGTGAGAGATAATTACCTTCTTGTAGGATGTGTTCCCCTTGAGGTTGAAACACCTGGTATACGCTTAGTGGGCATGGATTTGGGTGCGGTGATAAGATCAATGCAGTAAAATCACATTTTTAATACCCATCCCTCAGGATCAACCACTGGTGCCTCTTTTCCATCGAAAGGGATACTTATTCCTTTTGATGGAATTTCAATGCGCTTCCATTCTTTCCCTGTCTTTATACTTATTGGCATAGGAAAGGGCAGTTGATCTGGTGTTTTCCATTTTAAAAATAGCACATTATTTTCAATGGTTTTTTCTAATACGGGTAGGGCTGCCTGCCTGACATAAATATCGAAAAACCAGGTTAAATTTAAGCCTGATGCTTCCTCACATATTTTTATAAAGTCTGAGGTTTGAACAAATCGGCAAGCAGAGCCATCGGATGTTGCTTCCATTTCAGCATTAGGATAGGCCATTTTGCGCAACACTTTAAAAAATGTTTTATCTCCCAGTAAGTATCTTAGCGTATGTAATGTCCAGGCACCTTTATTATAAATGGGGGCTCTATAAATTTCTTTGGCAGTCTTAACTTCATTTGGTGCAATAGGTAAAACGTTAGTAAATCGACGCATACCATGAATATACTCAAGATAAGCGTCTTTCCCTAATCGATCTTCCTGGTAGAGCGCTTGCATATAGGAACAAAAGCCCTCATGAATCCACATATCTTTCCAATCGGCATTGGTCACTAAATTTCCCCACCATTCGTGACCCAGTTCATGATGATGTAATGCGTCAAAGCCCCAATCTTTGCCTCCTGTCATGGAACCATTATTAAATTTAGCACCATAAGCAATGATGGTTTGGTGTTCCATGCCTAAATGAGGCGTTTGAGCAACCCCATATTTATCTCTGCGAAACGGATAAGGGCCAAGATATTTTTCGTAAAATTGAAGATGAGCAATTATTTCGGGGAATAGTTTCTTTGCTTTTTCAACATCTTCCGGTAAGGCGTAAAATACCACTGGAAACTCGTCGCCGGCGACACTTCGCATTTTTCCATCCACCACCAAATAAGGCGCAATATTTAGCGCCACATTATACACATTAATGGGTGTGGAAACAAACCAATGGTAGGTGGACGTTGAGTCTGAATGCTTTTCAATGGAGGTTAATTTACCATTGGATGCAACTACCAACGGATTTGGAACCCGTATATTAATAGCCATTGAATCGGGTTCATCGGAAACATGATCTTTTACCGGCCACCAAAGATCAGCTCCGTTGGTTTGACAAGAGGTAGCTATCCAATGGGCACCCGACGGTGTTTTGGCAAAAGTGAAGCCGCCTTCCCAGGGAGGATTTGGTGCTATTCGCGGTTTGCCTCCATACCATACTTCTAATTTTATGCTTTCACCCGGTTGAAAAGTATGCGTTAGAGAAATAACAATTTTTCCATTGATATGGCTGAATGGTACATTTTGAAATGACTTGGAGGAGGTTATTTGCCTAACCATTTCCACTTTCAGCAGACTATCTAAATCTAAAACAAATTCGCTTAATGGTTGAACTATAGTAGCATCAACCATTAATTTGCCCGAAATATGTTTTTCGTCAGGGTTAATCTGCAGGCTTAAATCGTAAAACTTTACATCGACGCTTGCCTGAGCACCAGATAATTTTCCTCCTGAATCTAAAATGTCAGTTTGTCCAATAACGCAAGTTATTGATAATAGACAAG
>CAMDWC010000390.1 GCA_945878825.1 Haliscomenobacter hydrossis DSM 1100 | reverse complement strand
ATTATTACCTGTGCCGACAGAGCAGGGCATCTTATTTTGGAGTACTATGTATATCCCCATCATTATAGCCATGTCGGCCACACAAAATGTTTTTGCCGCTTTTTCTCAGGGTTTCATGGCGTTATTGGTGGGTATATTACCTACCTTATTACTTTTCTTGTGTATTCCAGTTATCATCAAATTAGTTTCAAAATAGATTTTATCATGGAAATTCTGCCAAAGTTACTATCGGTAAATGCCCTTATTGTCGCTTTTCTTGTTGTGGCGGTGGTCACCTGGATAAGTTCAGTTATAAGTGTTAAGATACTTAAAGGTAGGGTTCCTGGTGCTGCCATTGCTATTATTGCCGGATTAATTCTGGCTTTTTTTGGTGGCAAATGGACGGGTGGAAATAAAGGAATTTCAGATGTTTCAGGGTTAGCAGGATTTGCCCTTCTTGGAAGTGGAATGTTGCGTGATTTTGCCGTTGTGGCTACGGCCATGGGGTCAAGTCTCCATGAAATGAAAAAAACGGGTTGGATAGGTGCTATTTCCCTTTTGATGGGCGTGTTTATCTCCTTTTTCCCCGCAGTTATCATTGCTTTTGCTTTCGGTTATCGGGATGCTGTCAGCTTGACTACCATAGGCGCCGGAGCATGTACTTTTATTGTGGGTCCCGTTACGGGTGCAGCTATAGGAGCTGATTCCTCGGTAATAGCGATATCTATTGCCGCGGGCGTTTTCAAATCGGTTTTTGTCACCATTTTTACAGCACCGCTGGCAAAGTTTATTGGATTAAATAATCCTCAGGCAGCCATGGCGTATGGTGGATTAATGGGAACGACGAGTGGGGTTACTGCTGGATTAGCTGCTACTGATCCAAAACTTGTTCCTTATGGTGCTATGACCTCCACTTTTGCCACCGGGGTAGGTTGTTTGTTGTGTCCCAGTATTTGTTTTTTTATTATAAAATTTATTTTTGGACAATAATCCTCATTGTGTAAGGTATTCTAGCCGGAGTTAATTTATTTATTGTACATTTAGTTTTTGATAATATTAAAATGTGCGGTATGAAAAATGGTTCTCTTTTATTGTTGGCTGGAATATTTGTTACATTAACTTCTTGTGGTACTCAATCCAATGCAGCGCTTAAAAAAGACAAGGAAACGGTTGTTCAGGTAGGTCGAAGTGCTGATCCTTCTAATGAGCTAAATGTAGGGAGCAATAATTCACTCCAACTCGTCGATTATCTAAGGAGAATTCCAGGTTTACAGATAGATCAACGGGGAACGGAGGTAAACATTATGGTTAGAGGTGCCAATTCTATTTCGGGAGATAATAGTCCTTTATATGTTGTTAACAATCAGGCTATTGGGAATAATTATAATGAGGCAGTAAGTGCTGTTGACGTAAATGATATAAAATATGTGAATGTGATAAAAGGGTCAGAGGGTCAACAGATATACGGGATGAGAGCCTATAACGGCGTCATTCAGATCATCACCAAGAAAAAGTAAAGTAGATTGTTTATAGGGGTAGTCTCAGATTCACCCTATTTTTATAGAAGTCATTGTTAAAGAACCCATATATTTTTGCCAAGTTAAATCTATTAAAGTATCATTGAATCAGTTCATTTTTCTCAATACTGCTTTTTGAAGATTTAATACACTATATGATTTTACACCATTAGTCGTTTGCAGTTCCTTTCCCGAGGTAACTTCAAAAATGATTTGATTTCCCAACCATTCTTATGTGGAGGTTAAAAGAATACCCTATTTTTCTGCACCTATACAACTCTTTTGTTCCATTATTCGTTAACTTTACTTCATGGAGAAAAAAAGTAGCTCAATAACAACTTTTGACGAACACCTTGAAAAAAGGTACGGTAAATCTGGAGAAGAAGGAAGAATGGTTTTTGAAGGGAAAGCCAAGGCTTTTGCTATCGGTGAACTTATTAAGGAAGAGCGAAGACTTTCAAAAATGACTCAAGAACAACTTGCCATCAAAACAGGGACTAAAAAAAGTTTTATCTCCAGGATTGAAAATGGAAAAAGTGATATTCAGCTTTCTACCCTTTTCAGAATTTTAGAATTAGGATTAGGTAAAAAAATCTCTCTGACGATAGAATAAAAGCGAAGCACAACAAAATCCTGAATACACGGTGCGGTTCAAGTATGGATATACCGGTCGCCATTGTGCCATTCGCTCAGGAATTCTATAGTGTGAAGAATATACAACTTGTGAAAAAAAACGTCTTATTTACAGATTCACCCGAGAGGTAATTTATTTATACATTTTCCTGAAAATACATTAGCAGCTTTTAAAATGGCTTTCCATAACGAAAGATATGTTGGATGAAATATCCATCGATTGGGTGTTAAAGTATCATTGAATCAGTTCATTTTTCTCAATACTACTTTTTGGAGATTTAATACACTATATGATTTTACACCATTAGTGGTTTGCAGTTCCTTTCCCGAGGTAACTTCAAAAATGATTTGATTTCCCATCCATTCATAGGTGGTGGTTAGAAGAATACCCTGGGTTTCGAAAACACTATATAACTTGTTTTCAAATAAATAATCGATGAGAAAGATACCATCGCCCTCGTCTGTTTTAAATACTCCTTTACCAGCATCTGAAATGACGAGTTTATAATCTTTTACCATTGGATTTTTCGTAGAAAGGTATTCCGTTTTCCATATAAAGGTATCTGGGGCATTTGTTCTGGTTACATTTAATTTGATGGGGACACTGTCAACTAATGAACCTCTGCTATAAATGTGCATAGTGCCTGCCCAAATTCCAAGGCATTTTTCGGGAAATGAAGCCTGAGCAAAGATTGAAGTAAAGGAAAATAGAAAGATTAGGGCATAAAAAAAATTCATAAGGAACGTGGGCTTTTTAAAGTGGTTATGAAATAATGGCACTTACAATTAAGGTGCCAATCAAACCCATAACAGAGACAACGGTTTCCATAAGGCTCCAAGATTTAATGGTATCCTTGATAGACAGATTAAAATATTCTTTGAAAAGCCAGAATCCGGAATCATTGACATGGGAAAATAAAAGGCTACCGGAACCTACAGCAAGCACCATTAAATTGGGATCAACACCCAAAACGGGAATCATGGGCGCCATTATTCCCGCCGTCGTCAATCCGGCTACCGTTGCCGACCCCATGGCTATCCTTATAATTCCTGCAACAAACCATCCTAAGATCAGAGGGGGCAGATTCATAGGTTGAACTATTTCAGCCAAGGATTGGCTTACTCCACTTTCAACTAGTACCTGT
>CAMDWC010000389.1 GCA_945878825.1 Haliscomenobacter hydrossis DSM 1100 | reverse complement strand
GCTACCACGCTCGTTGGAGAACCAGCCGCCGTGGCTGTAATATAAGGTACCCCAGGACAATTTTCCAAAGCCGCCTTTTTCCAGCGTACTTTTAATTCCTCCAGATTAAATATAGTATTGCGTTCAATACTTGTGCCTTTCCCTTTTTCCTGCCTATTTAATATGTGATCATTTAGGCTAAAAGATAGATAGATAGATAGATGTATAGATAGATATATAGATTTTTTCATTAAATTAATTTTAAATCTTGTGCTAAAATAGTACTACATTGTAAAAATATTAAATCTTATTAATTTTCCAAAAAAATTAATAATTTTTATTTATTTAAATCCCTTAAAATAATTAGTTAAAATTCACCCAAAATTGCACTCCTGTCTGAACTATGATTTTTTTGATTCATAGGATAGATTATTAAATTGTAACCAAAAAAAAGCGATGTGTCCATCCTTTTATGAAATGTAGTGTGAAAAGTAACCATTCAAAATTACCTCCCCTCCAAAACGAAGACTTCATCCATAATCCTGGAAATCCTTTAAATCCTGATTCAGAAAACAGTTACGGCAAATTTCCCATAAATCCCCAAATCTCCCTTCAACACAATATTTGTTGAAATAACGGTAAAAAGTCTTTTGTGTGCGGATCATTTAATTGGTATGGAAAAGTTGTCCTTTGTATTTCCTGTTTTGATTGCGTAACTTTTTCCCAGATTTCTTGTTTCGCCCCAGCATTAAATAAGGAGAAAGTGCGCCTGAGCAGGGGCAGGACTTCGGGAAAATGGTCTTCTTTGATATCAGTAATCCACTGGTTGATTAAATCAAACATTTCCTGTTGATATTGCAACAAATAAACCCCTCTTTTGAAAAAGCCTTCCAACCAGGCGCCTACTTGCAAAGGTTCGTTCCCTTTCGAAAAAATCAAGGTCATTTTTGTCAGAATAAAATCTATATCTAATCTATCTCTTTCCAGTAAAAGTCTCATAACCAATCCATTAATCCTCATATTTACACCGTCTAACTGGGTTGTAGTTAAAAGGGCATTTTCCCAAAGAGAAACAAATTCATTTCCTTCCAATAGATAAATGGCGGCATGAGCATCGGATATTTGTTGCTCCATTATTTCCGCCGGCTCGTCGGCCAATTGATACGTTGCCTGGGGAAGCCCCGAACAAATAGCAGGAATGATGGTATTCAACCATTGGTGCAATTTTTCCGGATAAACCGTTCGGTGGCTCGGATACCGCATAATTCTCACTAAAATAGGCAGCGATTGCAAAAATTGAGAAATATCAGGAATGTCCACCGCCAGGGATCGCATTTTCAAAGAAAGAGTATCCACTAAGTTTTCAATGCCTGCAAGCACACATTTTTCCAAATAATGCACCAGCGTCAAGGTATCTGAAGCATTAAGAATAGCCGCCTCCATCTTTTTCTCAGCTGCACCGGCAATCGTATTTCCCCACATACCCTTATCAATCAATTCTATGGTATAGATGGGTCTCCATTTTAACCGCCAATTTTCATGAAAACCTCCTTTCACCTGATCAGAAACTGCCTCTAAAGTACCCCAGGGTATTTCTAAAATATTGAGTTGATGCAGTAGCAGACTGGCCATCCGATTGGCATTTACCCTTACATCTAATTGCTTTCGAATGCTCTGTGTACTTTCAAATTCATTTTTTAATCTTGCGGTCTTTATTTGTTTATTTAAATCAGATTGTAATGGAGTCTGAGGAATATTTGCAGGAACCTGCCCTACTTTATCACCAATAATCCATTTAGATTGAATTTTTGCTATTAAAATATCCTTAGGTAATTGAAGGACAGATTCCAGGGCCAACTGGAGTTCGTCCAGTCCTGCGTCAGGTTTATCTCTTAAATAGGAAAGATTGGAAGACAAGGCTAAAATAGCTTGCAAATGGGCTGGAGAAACATCAAATCCCTCTTTTCTGAATAATTTTGCAATATGAATGAGCCAAATAGAAGGTGCATCTACTTGATGATTATATAACATTTCGTACCATGCAGGGGCCAATATGCCGGCTCCATAACCTGATTGTCTGGCTAATCGGTCGTAACTCCATGGAATCCAAGTTCCTGCAATTTTAACTTTTGATAGACCGGTGAGCAGTGATTTGTCCTGTTTAGCCGTTATTTTGTTCCATTCTAATAAAGCTGGAATATGCCATGCACCGCAAACAACCGCTATTTTATTATAGTTTTTCGCCATTTCGCTTCTAATCAGCTGACGCATCCAGGCTTCCCTTAAAAGCGTTTCCCTAGATTCTGTTCTATTTAGCTGACTCCTCACTTCAATCATTACATCCTGAAGACCTTTAAAAACGTCTTCGTCTTCTCTTATTTGTTCGAAGGTATGTTCCCACCACCGTTCGCTATCGGTATAACCCGATAATTGAGCCACTTGAGAGAGCGGATCCTTAACATAATCATCACGGATAATTTCAGTTTCCTGCGAAAGCGGCAACATCAAAGCAGCGGGCAAGTCGAAGGGAATTAAGGGAATACCTCTACTATTGGCAAAGGATATTGCGATCCATTCTGGCGAAAAATGAGCAAATGGAAGAATGAGACTATTTTTCAGTTGAAGTGGCTCATAAAGCAGGAGCGCAATGGGCGGAATTAGCCCCGGATCATTAACCGACGCAAATAAATCGCTTGTTTCAGCAGGAGCTTCAATTATAATAGCATCCGGCTGCCATTTTTCAAGAAACCGAAGAATTCTTCTGGCAGAGCCTGGCCCGTGGTGCCTAATGCCAAGGAACTGAATTTCAGGCACTGACATTTACAATAATTCTCTGCAGGCCCTGTAGAGATCTTTCCATCCGTCTCTGTCTTTGACCACTAATTGCAAATAATCTTTCCAAATGGGCAAATCATTATGGGTATCTTTGACAATGGCGCCGGAAAGAGCGGCAGCAATATCCGTTGCTTTCAACTGCCCATTTCCAAAATGGTAAGCAAGCATTTGACCGCTATAAACAACTTCAATAGCTTCGGCGGTGCTTAAAGTGGAGGAAGGGGATTTCAATTTTTGCTGACCATCAATGGTTTGACCATTTCTTAATTCTCTGAAAATGGTGACAATTCTCTTTATGTCCTCTGTTGGGGTTGGGAAAGATTCCATTCCCAACTTTTTAACCGATTGCTCTACGCTATTTTTTATGATCAATATTTCTTCCTCCATCGTCTCGGGCAAAGGCATATAAACCATATTAAATCGTCGTCTTAATGCACCGGATAATTCATTTATCCCTCTGTC
>CAMDWC010000388.1 GCA_945878825.1 Haliscomenobacter hydrossis DSM 1100 | reverse complement strand
TTGATTAGCCAAAAAGGAGATTTAATCCTTCAGGAAAAAATGGAAAGGGCAGTTGCTGGATTTAAAGGAGATGTGGGAATATACGTTTATGACCTAAAAAAAGATAAAGTAGTCGATATTCATGCCGATACAGTATTTCCAACGGCAAGTATTGTAAAAGTACCTATTCTTTTAGGGGTTATGGACAAAATTAAAAAAGGTAATTTGTCCTATCATCAAAAGTTGGTATATAAAGATTCTCTGCTATACGAAGGGGAGGATATACTCGGGTCCTTTAAAAACGGTGAAACCATTGAGTTAAGCAAAGTGATAATGCTGATGCTAACCACCAGTGATAATACAGCTTCTTTATGGTTACAATCTCTGGCGGGCACTGGCCTGTCTATTAATGCATTGATGGCTCAACTTGGATTTATTCATACCCGGGTGAATAGTAGGACGCCTGGTAGAGAAAATAATAGAGATAAATATGGCTGGGGGCAATCAACGCCTAAAGAATTAGTACAATTATTTCAGCAAATGCTAAAGGGTAATTTATTGGGAAAATCATCAGATGATTTAATGATCAAACGTTTGGGTAGGAATTATTGGGATGAAGAGGCGTTGGCTGAAATTCCTGCGGGTGTTTTCACTGCTTCAAAAAATGGTGCAGTAAATGCAAGTAGGAGTGAGGTCGTTTATGTAAACCATCCTAAAAAGCCCTATATATTTTGTATCATGACTGCAAATAATTCCGATAAAAGCTGGGAAGCCAATAATGAGGCCTGGGTGCTAACCAGACAATTAAGTAATTTCCTTTGGCAATATTTCAATGACTAATCATTCTTTATGAAAATTAATCTTTTCCTATTCATTCTGTTTTTTCCCCATCTATTAATGTCACAATCGCTTCGGGATAGTAAGCAAAAGTTGGTCACCCTTTCGGAGGAATCTATCAACAATAATGAAGCTAACCTTTTTACGTTTTCATTAGACTTTAAACACGAAACGCCCTTTCATTGTGCTTCCGTTGCCTGGACTGAAAATCATGAAGGTGAAAAGCCTTACAGCCATTTTTTATTTTCATTCTCTAAGGATAGCGCGAAGTGGACCCCTTATGAATCTTTATTTTCCGATGAACATGCTATAGATATTCGGGATCAGTTTGCAACAAATCTGCTATTTTTTGAGAAGGAATACCAATTTGTAAAAGTTCAGGTGGTTGACGAAAACGGTAAAGTGAGGCAGAATGTGTCTGAAATAAAGATTAATTTTTTTAGTCCGGGAATGGAAACTGTTTCAAATTCATTGCAGGAAACGGTGAGTGAAAAATCTTCATGTGCCTGTCCTCAGCCAAAATTTAAAAGTCGGGTAGATTGGCGTTGTCCGCAAGGGCCAACGTCGCCATCCATAACTACGGTGTCCCATCTTGTGGTTCATCACTCTGCGGGGACTAATGTTTCCAATGACTGGGGCGCCATTGTCCTGGCTATCTGGAATTTACATGTTTACACAAATGGCTGGGCCGATGTAGGTTATAATTGGTTGATTTCTCCTGACGGGACCTTGTTTGAAGGCAGAGGAGGAGGGGATAATGTTATGGGTGCCCATTTTTGTGGTAAAAATTCTGGTACGATGGGTGTTTGTCTCATTGGAACCTATACTAATGCAACGCCTGCTGATACCATGATGGCAAAACTAAGTGAAATTTTTGCCTGGAAGGCTTGCCAGAGAAGCATCGATCCCAATACCCAGACTTTTCACGCAAGTACCGGCTTCAATTTATTTGGCATTTCCGGTCACAGAGATGGCTGTGCTACAGAATGTCCCGGACAAAAGGTTTATGACCAAATAACCTTGATAAGAAAAACAAGCCAGAATAAGGTTCTCGCCTGTTCTGCCACGGCTACAAAACAATGGCCTGACGGATTGGAATGGATAAATATTCGACCAAATCCTATATCGGATATTGAAAGTTACCTAGATGTATATTTGTCCAAAACAGTTCCATTCTTATTTCAGATAATAAACATGGACGGACAGATTTTAATGGAGGAAAAACCTTTAATCCAAACAGGGATAAACGCTATATCGCTGAAAAATATGGCTAATTTACCCAAAGGAAATTATGCTATTAAACTTCAATTTGGGCAAAAAGTCGTAACAAAAACCGTTGTTGTTCAATAATAGCCAAGTTAAAAAGGAACTTGGCGGATGTCAGGATATTTACCTTGCAAGGTGCGTTTTTTATCAAACATAAAAAAGGAGGGCGTTGCATTGATATGATAATCCATCACGGGCTGACTTTGCCACTTCTTCAGGTCGCAGTAATGTCTGAACATAGGATATTCCTTCATCACTTTTTCAAATGCCTCTTTATCATCATCTACGCTGACAGCTACCACCGCCCAATTTTTCTTTCCCGATAATTTTTCCTTTAAAACAGGTAACATTTGTTGGCAATGAGGACACCAGGTAGCCCAAAACACTAAAATAATGGTATCGGCGGGGCTTTCCAAGAAGCTTGCTGCATTTCCCGAATAATCAGGTATTTTGATAGCCGGAGGATTAAAGCCAATTTTCATTGAATTGTAAGCAGCGAGACGTTCTTTTAATTCTTTCTCCTCCAATTCGTCTGTACATTGTTGGGTAGCGCTATAGGTTTCGTCTAAATATTGCAACAAAGCGGGTTTATCCAACTGTTTGAAACCTTCTGTTAAAAATTGTCTAGCGAAATCAGCGGTTTCCTTATTTTTTCCAAACTTAATCATTACGGTATCAACAGCCATTCTTAGATTTACATCAGCTTCAGCGCCAGGCTGTTCTTGTAGAAAAAATCCAAAATACGCCAATATATGTTCCACATAAAGAGGGGTGAAAAGTAAAGAGGGATCAGAAGCATCAATCCCCTTCCAGTATTTATCCTGAAAATCTTTTTCCTGACCTTTCAGCGGTAATTTTATGTTAGGAAAGTAGAAGGGGAGGTTAGCCACCATTTTTCCTGCCAGATTATTTTTATTTTCCTTTATAAACTTGTTGAAATTAAGGTCAAAATCTTTCATTTCGCGCTCAATTTCCTTGATAGCTGTGGCATAAAACGCATTGGTTTTGTCGGGATAAATATCAGTAAACTGTATGAGCGCCCTGTTTCTTTCCTGCGCTTTATAAGCCGATTCTTTGTAAGCATACCATTTGGTATTTAAAGGAGAACCAGTGAACGTTGCGGCTCCTTCAGGTTTGTCAGCATCAATTGAAACATCAAAACCAAGAGTGTCAGCAATAATGATATCAACAAATTTTCTTTGTTG
>CAMDWC010000387.1 GCA_945878825.1 Haliscomenobacter hydrossis DSM 1100 | reverse complement strand
ATTTTCAATCTTATTTTTAAAAATAAACACTAAGTTAATAAAATTTCTTTTGTTCTTATGGTAAAGATGACGAGTATTTATTTTTCGTCAGTCACAGGAATACTGCGCCACCAGGTAGCCAAAGAGGAACCTGAAATATTCATCCATGGACCAAAAACGGCTGGAGCAAGGCCTACGGTGGCCATTTTATTCATTGTGAGGGCAATACCAGAAGCTAAGCCAGCATTTTGCATACCCACTTCTATGGCGATAGTCCGGCAATCTTGTTGATTTAACCCCACTAATCTGGAAAAATAATATCCGAGAAAATAACCTGCTGTATTATGAATAATAGCGGCTAAAATGAGAGCAAAACCCACCTGAAGTAAGCCATCCCGTCCATTTGCCGTAATAATAGTTACGATGATGGCAATACCAGCCATAGAAATAATAGGCATAATCAAATCTAACCACTTTGCCTTTCCGTGAAAAAAATAATTAAATAACAATCCTGCTCCAATGGGAAGAATAACCATTTCACCAATATCCCACATCATTTTCCATAAATCTATGGGGATATATTGACCAGCCAATTGTTCCATCAAAAAGGGAGTAATAAATGGTGCCAGCAAAGTGGCTATTGCAGTTAATGTGACAGACAGCGGCACATTGGCATTGGCAATATAAGACATCACGTTGGAAGCCAGTCCGCTGGGTGCACATCCAATGAGGATAACTCCTGCCGCAATTTCTGGGGGGAAATTAAATAATTTTGCTAAGGCAAATCCAAGAAAGGGCATAATGGTAAATTGACAAATAATACCAACAAAAACAGCCTTTGGCATGGTGAGAACCCTTGAAAAATCGTTCACGGACATCGTCGTACCCATACCAAACATGATAATTTGCAATAGAGGGATAATGAGAACTTTTGGCTTGAATGTTCCTATCTCAATAAATAAACTCGGGTAATACATGGCCAGGGAAACTGAGCTAAAAATGAGCACGGTAAAGGTAAATCCTTTTAAAAAAGGGTGTAATCGAATACCTAATGAAAGGAATAGAAAGGCTGCGCTCAATGGAATTCCAACCAATCCACCCTTTCCCCTGATAGTTAAAACAGCAACTATCACAAATAAAGTAAGTGCGCCAAACAAACAAATTTGAAAAAGTTTTTTCATTTTATTATGCATTATTAAAAGTGAAGCCTTCATTTTGCCTTAAATGACGAGGCTTAGTTGTGGTAATATAGAAAATAATTATTGTTAATTGAAACACAATAGGTAGAATAAATAAAAGCAATCAAGACAAAGCGATACCGTACTCAGTAAGATAGCTAGCATTTTAACAAGACAAAAAGTGCCTTTTTCCTATCTGAAAAGTTTTGATTTAATGGTATAAAAGCTTCATAAAAATAGACAATCTAGCATAGTAGAATAACAAATAAAAAAGATACATTATTCATAAAATATATATTAACAATTACTTACACATATATATAAATTTGTTACATCATTCCTTTTTCAAAGAACAGAATACCCAAAATAAAAATTGATAATCATCCCAGTACTAATGAAGTAGATCATGTTTTCAAAAAATTAGTCCAACTTGCACAAAAAATGCCTATGTTCATTGTCTTACTTTTTTGGGGATTTTATGCCCACCGATTATTAAATAATCTGGCTATTTATGCTTTACCTACACCCATGATTTCCTTTTACCAAACGGAGGAAGCCTACATTATGGAACATGCGGTTGATCCGGATAAACGACGCTACGCATCTCCTTTTGAAGCCGCGCGTCACTACATTGATTTTGAAAAATATGGCTCTGCCCCTTATGATTCCTTACCCCCAAAATATACTGACGCCATTTTTAAATTTCACACCTTATATCTGGTTCAAAATACGGATACCATTCATTTTAAAAAGGAAGGTCTGGAAATACCGGGATATATGCAAATTTTTAAAAAATACATAGCGCCTAAACTGCCCGACGGAGAGTGGGAAATGCCAAGGGATACTTTATTTCAACTTTTAGCAGAAGGGAAAGAAAAAACAGGAGAATTCATCTTTGAAGACCAATTAAATGGGCACGGAATTTTACCATGGCACCTGATGCGCATGCAAAGGAGGCTGACTGAGGCATTTATTAAAATGGATAAACCACGTATTTTACAGCTTTCCGCTGAAATAGGACATTATATCGGTGATGCGCACGTTCCCTTGCACACCACCCAAAATTATAATGGACAACTCACTGACCAGATTGGAATCCATGCCCTTTGGGAAAGTCATATCCCCGAATACTTCGCAGAATCAACCTACCAACTCTGGACTGGAAAAGCTATATATTGGGAAAACCCGGAAGCTGTGTTTTGGGAAATATGCAAAGAAAGCCAGCGAATGGTTGCGGATGTTTTGCTACTGGAAAAACAAGTTCGGGATACATTTCCAACGGACAAACAGTGGTGTTATGTTATTCAGGGAAAGGGGACTATTAAAAAACCTTGCATAGATTTTTCTAAAGCTTATCAACAGGCCATGGATGGAATGGTCGAAAAACAAATGAAAAAAACAATTCAAGCCATTAGCAGTAGTTGGTTCACCGCCTGGGTAGATGCGGGGCAACCAAACCTGCTTAAACTGAATGTAAAGACAATAAAGAAGGGTTTAAAACCGAAACAAAATAAAGTCTAGTTTCGTTATTATCAAAAAGTAACATGAAAAAACTAGTTCATCATCAGGCTAACACAAGAGGAGAAGCGAATCATGGCTGGCTTAAAAGTTTTCATTCTTTCAGTTTTGCCAATTATTATAATCCGGAAAGAATGAATTTTGGGGTACTCCGCGTTTTAAATGATGATACTGTTTCTGGTGGAATGGGTTTCGGAAAACATCCGCATGATAATATGGAAATAATAAGTATTCCATTAGAGGGTGATTTGGAGCATCAGGACAGTATGAACAATACTACGATTATAAGGAAAGGGGATATTCAGGTAATGAGTGCCGGTACAGGTGTTTACCATAGTGAATACAATAAAAACAAAGATGAATCGGTCAAATTCCTGCAAATATGGATCTTTCCAAATAAGAAAAACGTAACGCCCCGGTATGACCAGATTAGCTTGAATATAGAGGAAAGAAAAAATAAGTTACAACAGATTCTTTCGCCTAATGCAGAAGATGAGGGCGTTTGGATTCATCAAGACGCCTGGTTTCATCTTGGTAATTTTGATAAAGGGCAAAATGTCCATTATCAAATGAAAAAAGAAGGCAACGGTCTTTATGCTTTTATACTAAAAGGTTCATTTG
>CAMDWC010000386.1 GCA_945878825.1 Haliscomenobacter hydrossis DSM 1100 | reverse complement strand
AAGCTGGTCATTTTCAGGTAAGCGGTAATCAAATTTATTTTCACTGTAAGGAATTGAAAATGAGCCTGTATGTGCAGATATTACGATTAATTTATCCTTGTAAATCCCTTTTAACTCTTTAATAAGGCTATGGCCTGCCGGACAGCCTACACAACGCACCCCACCAAACTCTTCGATCAAAACATTGGCTGTCTCCAATTCATTTCCAATGGGTGAAGCATCAATGGGGGTGATAACAGGGGGGATTTCAGCACATGAGGTAATGAAAATGGAAAGAAAAATAATAATAGGTAGAGATTGCAATGGAAACATATTAGAATGAACTATTTAAAGAAAGTCTGACGCCGCTAAAGGCAGGTTCCAATCGGCAAATGCCACCAGTACAAATAACGCCTTCCACTTGTTTGATATAGGACAAGGAAAAAAGGTTATTACCTGGTTGATAATATACATCGAATCTGGGAAAATGCAATGGAATAGATTTATTTTGACTGTTTTTTGGGCTAAATCTTCCTGGTTTCCAATTAAACATATCAGACATTGAAAATTTCCATTTCGGACTAAGAACATATTCTGCGAGACCAAACATCCAATGGCCATAGTCATTTAGAAGAAAATCACTCCCTTTATTCATAAAAAGAGCCTGTGCTTCTATCCGTAAAGATTTCCCTTTGCCAGCATCCATTTCAATTTCAGCAAAAGGAGTTATCGTTTTTACTGTTGGCGCACCTGGTTTGAACTCATAAAATTGTTGATTGTATAATTGATGTTGAATACCTACTGTCCAGTGCTGTTTTTCATTTTGTTTGGTGAATTCTAAAAACCATTCTCTGTAAAGAGGATCTTCTGCTGTCATTTGCATGCCGGAATGATTCAAATTCATTGAAAAATCTTCGCTAAGTCTGACCTGTATATCTCCTTGCCAGGACCATTCTTCTAATTCCTGAGCGGCAGGATTGTAACGTGTATTTAATCTGAATGAATTGACACGGGTTAAGGGGGGTAAAAAATTAAGATTTCCCCTGTTGAGCTGTTCTTGCGGGCGTGTTTTAAATGAAAAGTTTTTTGTTCGCTTTCCTTCGAGGGTTATTCCTATGGCATCGGTAGCATAACTTATGGTACTGTAAAAAATAAATCCCAAACCTTGCTTATATCGGTTTCCAATGAGGGTGTCTCCTTGTAAAATCGTTACAGCAAAAGGATCTATATAAGTATCCTTTGATTTGTGTGCCGCCTCAGCATACCATCTGAAGGCTCCATATTGAATGGTTTGATAATAAGTACCTGCGTAGGTATTGTACTTGGGTGCGAAAACTTCGGAACCTGGATAAGTTTGAAGCGTACTCACCAGATTATTCATGGAAGCGTCATCTATGGTGCGAGCTACGATACCAACGCCGGGTGCCCAGGACACCGTTTTACCTCCTAACAAAAAGGAACGGAAATATTCACTTTGGAAACCCCGAATAACGGAATGATACAATTCAAATTGCCTTTTTTGCCTGCCAGCAAAGGCCTTTACAAATAAATCGGGCAAAAGTTGATATTTAAGTTTTATGCCGGCTAATGCGTTGTCAATCAGTAAGTATCGTTCTTCAAAGGATCTTAAAATGAGTCCTGAACCTATCTGATCATAAATATAACCCGCTGATAGGGTTAGTTTATCAAGTGTTTTCTCAATGAGAAAATTGCCTATACCCTGGTCACTGTAACTATCTGTAGGTACGAGTAAATTGGAATTATTAAAATAATCAAAACGCAGGGACAGGGAAAAACCTTGATAATCAGCCTGTAAATTTAGCCAGCTTTCAGACCCGAAAAGTTGGTGGTCATATTGGGGAATATTCGCCGCGCCAATGAGGGAATCCCGTAGAAAAAAATTGGCTCTGGTTTGGAATTGTCCAAACACATTAAATTTATCATTTGGATCGGAGTCATCTTGTCCATAAACAGGAACAAAAGAGATGCATAAAATCAATATTTGCAGTAAAAATCTAATGTTCAAAAAAGGCATGGATTGACATATTAAAAACTAAATGCGCAGAAGAAACAGACTATTTTTAAAGCATTTCGTCAGTTTTCATTGTATGCGCACTTAAAAATGTTGTATTTTCGTAAAAATAAAAACAAATGCGGACTCTTACCCTACTATTCTTTCTTTTATTTTCCATTTATAGTTTCGGGCAAAAATCAATGCCTGATGTGATGATAAAGTCTTTAGACGGCCAATCTGTCTCCACTAAAAAAATCTTAGAAAACAAGCTTACGTTAATTAGTTTTTGGGCAACGTGGTGTGGGCCCTGTAAAGTGGAATTGGATGCTTTAAAATCTGTTTATCCTTCATGGCAAGAAAAATATGGGTTACAAATAGTGGCTATAACGATAGACAATCCAAGGCAATTATCGAAAGTTGCACCGATGATAAAAGCAAAAGGGTGGCCTTATCTTTTCTTTGAGGATTCTGTTGGCAACTTAAAAAACAAACTAAATTTTCAAAGTATTCCTCAAAGTTATTTGGTGGACCGGAATGGAAGGGTCGTTTGGTCAAATATGGGTTATGCACCAGGGGTTGAGCTGGAAATAGAGAAACAAATTCAAAAAACTATACAGAAATAAGTTGTTGTTTTTGAAAGTTTGAAAAAGCAATGCTTATTTAGTGATCATTCCATTTTTTACTTATTTTTAAATAAAAAATGGTACCGAGGATAATTATACTGCTTTTGTGTTGCTCCCATTGGTATGCTAAGCTCGATGCTCAAAATGCCATTTCAACGGCAAAACCATGGACCTATTGGTGGTGGATGGGTAGCGCTGTGGACTCAAATAATATAAAGGGGCAGCTAGAGTATTTTGCAAAAACAGGACTAGGTGGGGTTCATATTATTCCCATTTATGGAGCCAGGGGATTTGAATCAAAATTTCTGCCTTTTATGTCAGAAAAATGGCTGGAGTTGGTTCATTTTACTCAAAACCAAGCCTATTCACTAGGCCTGGGTGTTGATATAACGCTTGGAACAGGTTGGCCTTATGGCGGGCCAATGATAAATCAAAATTCTGCCGCAGCGGCACTGGAGAAATTTGAAGTAGTATTTTTATCTAAAGATTCTTTGCGCATTCCTTTGGATAGCCTTAAAATAAAAGCCTTTCCTTTGGGCGTTCTCGGGGCAAAGGCAGAAAATGAAAAGGGTGAAATAATATGGCTTGACCTTGATGAAAAGAAAAGTGTTAGCTTACATTTTGTTCCAAAAGGAAATTGGAAAGTAACTATTTGGGGCGTAAAACCCACAGGTCAAAAAGTAAAACGT
>CAMDWC010000385.1 GCA_945878825.1 Haliscomenobacter hydrossis DSM 1100 | reverse complement strand
ACTGAAATAAATCCTTATTTGGAAGGGGAAGAAAGGACTTGGGTTGAAGAAAAAATGGCCACTTTACGCTATGGGCATGCTTTTGTTTTACCAGGAAAAACTCCGTCGTTAATCTATCCGGGTTTCGATGGTGGCGGAGAATGGGGAGGTTCTGCCGTTGACCCTCAGGAGGATATTCTATGGGTGAATAGCAATGAAATGCCCTGGATTATGGAAATGAAGGCAGTAAAAAAGAGGGAGGTAAGGAATGAAACCATTTATGCTGCCGGAAAACGACTGTTCGAGGAACAATGTGCTGTCTGTCACGGGGAAAATAAAAAGGGTTTGGGAAATAATCCTTCTTTGGAAAATATAACATCGAGATATAATCAATTAACCTTAACCACTCTATTGAATAGTGGACGAAGAATGATGCCTTCTTTTAAAAGACTTCCCGATGCTGAAAAGGAGGCCATTGCTGCTTATTTATTAGCATTACCAAATGGAAAGCAAGCGTATGTAGAAAATGGCAAAAGAAAAGAAACCGCTTATGACAAGGTTCCATATAAAATGGCTGGTTATAATAAATTTTTAACGCCAAAGGGAAATCCTGCAATTTCTCCGCCCTGGGGTTCGTTAAATGCTATAAATCTCAAAACTGGCAAACTTTTGTGGAAAGTGCCATTAGGAGAATACCCGGAATTAAAGATAAAAGGAGTGCCGCCAACAGGAACAGAAAATTATGGTGGGCCAGTGGTAACGGCTGGAGGTTTGGTTTTTATAGCTGGAACGCCCGATAAGATGTTTAGGGCATTTAATAAAATGACCGGAAAATTAGTATGGTCGTATGAATTACCATTTGCTGCTTTTGCAACGCCTGCAATGTATAAAATAGGGGATAAACAATTTATAACCATTGCTTGCGGGGGCGGAAAACTAAAAACAACATCGGGTGACGTTTACGTTACTTTCGCTATACCAGATTAAGTTTAAATCTCTAAATCATTTATTATGAAAAAATGGTGTTTTTTATTGTTCCTGGGTTTGAATGCAAGCCTTTTAACTGCACAGGATGATCTTCCCGGTTCGATTATCAAAACAAATCCTTTTGGATTAGCTTTTGGTAATTTCAATCTTGCTTACGAAAAGGTTTTAAGTGAATCCTCCTCTGTTATTGTTAAAGCAAAATATACCTATAAGTTTTTAGGACTTAAGGTTAATGTTGCTGGCGTTGGTGCGGGTTATCGCTATTATCTCTCCCATGCTAAAAAGCCAGCGCCGGGCGGCTTTTATGTAAATCCGGAAATTGCCTATAATACAGGTTCTTCGGGCGAATTTAAATATGGTACGTTTGTAGTAGGTGGTGAAATTGGGTATCAAATTGGCTCAAAAAAAGGGGTAGTTTTTGATGTAGGTATCGGACCAAAATATACGACCTTTTTTGGAAGTTTTGATCAGCTCGAATTTGATGGTTTGGATAATGCAAAAGCAAGTATTCTTTTACCTGGCATAACGGTAGCAGTAGGTTACGCATTTTAATTATATTTGTTGCCCTTAAGGTAGTTTAAGGGCAACAAACATTAAGTTATGATTTCATATAATGCTAAAGATTGGTTTACATTTATATTTAAAATACATAAAACAGAAACGATGCAACGCCTTCTTCCGTTGCTACTCGGCGTAGGTGTATATGCAGGTTCCTGGGCTTATATTGAAAATATTTTTTTTGCAGATAATAAAACCATTGGTTTGTTTAATAATATTGGGATTGTTTATTCTATATTAGGATTTACCCTTTCCCTTTTTTTAGTATTCAGAACAAATACTGCTTATGACCGATGGTGGGAGGGAAGAAGATTGTGGGGCGATTTGACGAATGCCATTAAAAATATATCTATCCATTTACATAGTAGTTTACCTATTGAAAATGAGAGAAGAAGAGCTTATTATAGTGCTTTAATGCATCTTTTTTCTATTTCATTAAAGCAGCATTTGCAAGATAAAAGGTTGCACGCTAACCATTTTGAAATATTTGAAGAGAATAATCCCATTCTTGAAGAAAAAAGTACCATACTTAGCTCAAATCACCAACCACAGAGTATAGTCAAACTGCTATTGCTTGCTTTAAAGGCAGATGTTCGACACGGTCTTTTTTCCATCAATGATCTGGAGCTGTATAGAATGGAAATAAACAAATTTATGGATGTTTCCGGGGGGTGTGAACGTATAAAAAATACGCCTATTCCGTTTACTTACAGTGTGTTCATCAAGAAATTCATATTTATGTATGTCATGCTTTTTCCTATTGTATATAGCACCCAACTATTCTTTTTTATCATTCCTGTGACCATGTTTATTCTCTATGTTCTGGCGTCCATAGAATTGATTGCAGAAGAAATTGAAAATCCGTTTAATGGTGATGAAAGTGATTTGCCTCTTGACGCCATCGTAAAAAACATTGGAAAAAGTACGAGAGAAATATTTTTTGGGTAGAAATTTTAAATTTTACTATCTTTAATATACATCTAAAATCTTGAAACATGAAAACCAAACCTATTCTTATTTTTTTACCATTATTCCTTTTTTTAAATATTCTCATTGGCCAGCCTACTGAAAAATTCATTAAGGTTTTAGTCGCTCCTGATCATAGTGATTGGATGTACAAAAAAGGGGAACCCGTTAAGTTTACCATTTCTGTGTTGAAAAATGGTAATTATGTTCCTAATGTTAAGGTCAAGTATGAACTGGGTGAGGAAAAAATGGATCCTTTGAAGTCCGAAACTATAATCCTTGCAAATGGCATGCAACAAATCAATGGGGGTACCATGAACAAGGCAGGATTTCTTCGATTGACGGCTATTGCTGAAGTCGATGGAAAGGAATATAGAAATCTGGCAACGGCAGCCTATAGTCCGGAGGAGATTAAACCTACCGTGCAGAATCCTTCCGATTTTGATTCTTTTTGGGCGACGGCTTTGCAGGATCTGGCAAAAATCCCTATGGATGCCAAAATGACGCTAATCCCTGAAAGATGCACAGAAAAATCCTTGGTTTACCATGTAAATATTCAGAATAACGCTCCTGGCGCTCGATTATATGGCATTTTATGTGTTCCTAAAAAAGAAGGAAAATATCCAGCCATCCTTCATGTTCCTGGGGCTGGCGTCAGACCTTATGCGGGTGATATAAATAATGCCGAAAAGGGAATTATTACCCTCCAAATAGGTATTCACGGTATTCCAGTAAATATGGAGCCTTTTGTTTACAATGATATGGTAGGTGGTGCCTTAAAAGGTTATCCAAGCTTTAATATTCAGGATAAAAATAGATT
>CAMDWC010000384.1 GCA_945878825.1 Haliscomenobacter hydrossis DSM 1100 | reverse complement strand
GACATTTTATCAAAGGTCCTTACTAACATGCCTAATCTTGGATTTCCCAGAAAAAACGCCCGTTGTTTATCCATAAAATGCCAGAATAAGCTATCCCACACTGGCTGCCAATCCCCTTTAGGATAATCACTCATTTTCATTAAATAATTACTGCCGCTGATGTAAGGTTTTGTGGACATGATACCACCGTCTGCAAATTGACTCATACCATAAACATTCGGCACCATAACCCAGTCAAAGGAGTCAATAAATAGTTCCATAAACCAGCGATAAACCTCCTCCGGGTCAAACTCGCAGAGGAGCATAAAGTTACCCAGAACCATCAGCCTTTCAATATGATGACAATAACCCGTTTCCAATACTTTCTTTATGGTCAGGTCAATAGGTAAAATACCCGTTTCCCCAGTCCAGAAACTTTCTGGAATTTTCCGTGTAAAGCCCCAAAAGTTTTTAGTTCGTTCTTCAGTTCCTTTTAACTCATAAACCGCTCTGATAAATTCCCGCCAACCTACAATCTGACGAATAAAACCCTCCAGAGAATTTTGGGGAATCTGATGTTCAGCGGCATATTTTAAGGTTTCATCAATAACAAAAGAAGGGTTTAGTAAACCAACATTTAGCAAGGGAGTCAATAGGCTATGATGTAACCATTTTTCATTATGTACAATGGCGTCCTCGTATTTACCAAATTCTTCAAATCTGGTTTGAAAGAATTCCTGCAACCATTTTTTACTCTCTTGGAAGGTGACGGGGAATAAATATTCGGCATCAATTTCACCATAATGGCTTGAAAAATGCGTATTTGTATAAATGATAGCCTCTTCGTGAAATGAATTCGAGCGTTCAAAAGTAGTTTTTGGAGGAATTTTCCCTTTTGGATATTTCAATCGGTTTTCATCGTCAAAAGACCACTTTCCACCAATGGGTTTTGAAAAATCATCCACTAGTATTTTCCTTTTCTTTCGCTGATGAATGTAGAAATCTGTCTGAAAAAACCTCTTTTTATCTGCGAAATACTGTTTGTTTTCGTCAGACGTATTTAGAAAAAGAGGGGAAGAAAAGGAGGTAAGAACTACTTCGTTTTTCTCCGCCGCCGTGTTTATCCTTCGCGCTAATAAATGGTCTGTAGGGTCAATATAGGCCAGTTCCCTGATGTTTAAGGAAGGTAGATGCGCTATTAACTGCCGAATGTCACTCAGTTCATTAAAGGAATCTATATAAATGACCTTCTTATTTAGACTTTCTAAGTAAGATTGATAAAATTTCATGCTCGCTCTATGGAAAGCAATCTTCTTTTTATGGAAACGATATTGCCGAAAAAAAAGCCATTCTTCTATGAGAAAAATGGTTTGGCATTGATCTATAATTTCACTACGTTCAAATAGTTGGTGGGGGAAAACAATTCCTGTTTCAGGCATTTTTAGTCTTATTAAGGCTGCATTTTTGACTACAATATTTTACTTCCAACCAATTTTTCTCCCATTTTTTACGCCAGGAAAAGGGCCTGTTACAGGTAACACATATTTTTTCCGGTAAATCTCCCTTCTTTATCGCTTTCATGACATTTGGTGATTAGAAATGTCAACTAATAATAACAAATGGTAGATAAAGTTCAAACTTTCCTCAAGGTAGATTATTCCTCCTCCCAGGGAATGGGGCTTACATCGTCATGATTGAGTACCCGTATTTCTTCCCTGTCAATCCTTAAAATGAGACCACAGGCAGGGTCAGGGCAAGTTACACGCGCATCGGTTTCCATCCAGTCTGCAGGATGATTTTTTCTTTGTTTTGCGGGTAAAAGTGGAATAGCAGATTGTAAGGCATACAGGCAAAAATCAGCTTTGTCGGGCATGGATAATTTACCCCCACGAAGGTAAAAACAGTCCCCGATATTCATGTTGCAGGTACAGTGTCCGTTAATTTGTTCCACAACTATGCGCAAATCATAAAGTTCAAACTGGTCAGACCTTAAGGAATTGGTTTCACTCATTTTATTATTGTTTATTCTTTTTCCACATGAGAGAGCCGATAGTGATAATGGCCAATCCCCAGGAAATGAAATTATGCAAGCCGGCTTGTAAAGGTGAAACGGCTGCAATATCAAATGGTTTCCCACTATTTGTCGTATTGGCCATTAAAATAACTGGAATAAAGTAGGGTAGAAGGAAGGGGAAAACACATACCACCATGCTTAGTAAATTCGCTCTTCTGATAGGATCAATCCCCTGTTTTTCCCCTGTTTGTCGCGTAAAATCAGCCACCATAAGTATCGCTACAATGCTATGAGTGGTTAGGAGGACGGCTATACTTCCGGCGGCAGCTATCCAGCTTTCCGCTTGTCGAGGGCTATGGCTATGACTTGCAGCCCATTGAACTAAGCGGTCAATTAACCCACTTCCTTTTAATGTTTCTACAAGACCCATAAGAAGGATGGTGAAAAAACTGATGCCTGTGGCTCTGTTAATGCCTTCGATGATAAAGCTTTGGGCACGGAAATTCTCCAAATCTAAAGATATGATTTTTGTTACTGGCAATAACCCAAGTCCCCAGCCAAGAATTACCCCTGCCAGGAGACCAAATAATAATCCGTGGAGTAAATGTTTACCTTTTAGAAACAGGAAAATAATCAACGCGGGAATGAAGAACATGGGAAGTCCGGCAGGGTCACCCGTTAATTGTTCTCCGTCGGAAATATTTCCTGAATAGGCTTTACTTAAAAAATAATAAATGGGTAATAAAATGATGGCCAATGGTATTATAAATCGAAGCCTGCTTTTAACCGTTGCACCGATGGGTGCTTCCTGGCTTAATGCACTGGCAATGGTTGTATCTGAAATGGGAGCAAAAAAATCGCCAAAGGTTGCTCCCGCTAATATAGCGCCGGCAAGTAGGGGTAAATCGGCGCCTAAAAGTCCTCCTGCCGGATAAAGTAAGGGTCCTCCAATGAGTATGGTGGCAAAACTGGAACCGGTAGAGAGGGATATCAAACAACAAATGATAAAGGTGACGGCGGTAAATCCAGCTGCCGATAAATTTAACTGGCTCGCAACCCAAAGCAAGGCATTGACAAAACCCGTTTCAGACATCAATACGCCGATGGTTGAAGCTAACATCCAGGCAGTTAACATAATCATGACGATGGGCTGAGCCATTCCATTTATAACCGTTTCACTGTAAACTTTTCTGTCTTTGGCCAGTAACATGCCAATAGTTAGGGCTGCAATGAGTATGGGCCAAAATCCGCGTTCATCGGGTGCGCCTGAGAGTGCCAGGAAAACAACGCCTGTGGCAAATACAACAAAGGGTAAAATGGCGCCTATTGT
>CAMDWC010000383.1 GCA_945878825.1 Haliscomenobacter hydrossis DSM 1100 | reverse complement strand
CGGAATTGCAGAGGTATCAGAAGATGGGGTGCGGCAGCGGTCGATTTGGTTTACGTTGCCTGCGGTCGGTTCGATGGCTTTTTTGAAGGCTCTCTCAATGCCTGGGATGTCGCCGCGGGCTTATTGATCGTTGAAGAAGCCGGAGGTTCAAGTTGCGATTTTAATGGTGGGAATGCGCAATGGTTTGGTGGTAAAGTGATTGCGGGAAACAAGCACATAAATCAAGAGTTAAAAAACCTATTCCATACTATTCCACCACAACCTTAGGGGCTATTTCTTGTTTATAGCACAAACAAAATACAATGAAAATAGCTGCTTTTAGAAAGGCTCATTTCAATGCGGCGCATCGGTTACATAATCCAGCTTGGTCCGATGAGCAAAATATAAAAATGTTTGGCTTGTGCAATAATCCTTACTATCATGGGCATAATTATGACCTGGAAGTAAAGATTGTGGGCGAAATCGATCCTCAAACTGGCTATTTAATAGATTTAAAGTATTTGAAAGATCTGATTAAAGAAGAAATTGAGGATCGGTTCGATCATAAAAATCTTAATCTGGAATGTCCGGAATTTAAAGATTTAAATCCGACGGCAGAAAATATTTGTGTCGTTATCTGGCATATTTTAAGAGCAAAAATGGAATTAAAATATGATATCGTGGTTCGATTGTACGAGACGCCACGAAATTATGTAGAGTATCCGGCATAAAATCTTATTTTTTCTACTTCCGTTGCTAAAATTTAATGGACTTTTTGGTCCAGGTTAAAGGAGTCTAGTGTAGGGGCAATACCTAATGATGAAGCGGTTTGCAAATAATCTGTTGAAAAAAAACTTGATATAAGCCTATGTTTTCAAGTGTAGGGTAGCATACTCTAAAAAATACCTTATATTGTGAAACACATATATAACTATTATCATGACAGAATCTCATCCCTGGTTGAAAAATTATCCTGCAGGCATTCCCGCTAATATTAATCCTGATCTATTTCCTAATCTAAATGAACTGATTATCGATGCTTTACATCGGTACGGAAATAAAACAGCCTTTTCCTGCATGGATAAAAAGTTAACCTTTAATCAGGTTGATAAATATGCCGATCATTTTGCTGCCTTTTTACTTGGCAAAGGGCTTCAACCGGGAGATCGAATTGCCATCATGATGCCTAATCTTTTGCAATATCCCATTGCCTTATTTGGTGCTATTCGTGCCGGCTTAGTTGTTGTAAATACCAATCCGCTGTACACGCCCAGGGAAATGCAATATCAATTTGCCGATTCGGGGGCAAAGGCCATCGTTATTGTTGAAAACTTTGCGTCGAACTTGCAGAAAATTATTGGTGAGACTTCCATTGAACTGGTCATAAAAACCAGTATTGGCGAAATGCTCGGTTTCCCAAAGGCACAAATCGTTGATTTTGTCATTAAAAATCTAAAGAAAATGGTACCGGCATATCATTTGCCCAATGCCATTTCATTTTCAAAAGCATTGGCAGAAGGAAGCCATTTTCCAAAACCCGATATTCATCCACTTCCAGAAGATACCGTGCTTTTACAATATACAGGGGGAACCACGGGGGTGTCAAAAGGAGCTATGTTGACGCATAGAAATTTGGTAGCTAATGTGTTGCAAAATAGAGCCATCATGCAGCCCTACCTGTCAGAAGGTGTTGAAGTGGCGTTATGTGCTTTACCGTTATATCATATTTTTGCTTTTACGGTCAATTGCTTATCAATGCTTCAGTTTGGCGCTCATTCGGTATTGGTTACCAATCCGAGAGATATCAGCGGGCTGATAAAAACGATAAAAAATAATCCGCCTAGTTTAATTACGGGTATTAATACCTTATTTAATGCCTTGTTACAGCAAGACGACTTTGTGAAATTAGATTTTTCAAAGTTAAAAGCTACCGTTGGAGGTGGTATGGCGGTTCAAAATCCGGTAGCCATTGCCTGGGAGAAAATTACGGGTTGTTATCTGGCTCAGGGATATGGATTGACCGAGACATCTCCCACTTTATCTGTCAACCCCATTGATGGTAACGGGAAATTGGGAAGTATAGGATTGCCATTGCCTTCTACAAGCATGAGAATTGTTGACGATCATGGGAAAGTGTTGGAGCCGGGAGAAATTGGGGAAATTCAGGCTTCGGGCCCTCAGATTATGAAAGGTTATTATAATCAGCCAGAGGAAACGGCTAATTCGTTGAAGGATGGCTGGTTTTCAACTGGAGATTTGGGCTATATGGAACCTGACGGATTTTTCAGAATTGTAGATCGTAAGAAAGACATGATTCTCGTTTCGGGTTTTAATGTTTATCCCAATGAAATTGAAGAGGTTCTCGTTTCTCATCCCGATGTGTTAGAAGCGGCGGTAGTAGGCATGCAAGACGGTAAATCGGGGGAAGCGGTAAAAGCTTTTGTCGTGTTTAAAAATAAAGGAACCAGTAAAAAGGATCTATTAGCGTATTGCCGGGAAAATTTAACGGCTTATAAAATACCGAAAGAGATTGTTTTTAAAGAGGAATTACCTAAGACCAATGTTGGAAAAATACTCAGGCGAGAGCTAAAATCGGAGTAATTAAATAGTTGTTAGCATCTCTATTAAGTCTGATAAACTTGGTCCATTATCTCTAGCCTATTTTTTTGCTACTTCATATTTGGGGCTAATAGGCCTTTGTGATGGCAAAGGATAAAAAATGGATGATTTTCTAAGACTATGCCCGATGGAAAATAGATTTTTCAACGATAGATTTTATAGGTAAAATTTACCCCTTACACCTGGGTCTGAATCACGGATTTTAAGGATTTAAGGATTTCACGGAATATAGCGTATGTCTTCGGTTTAAACATAATGGTTATTCATAGAGTGCTCTTTTCTGTAAATTTATAGGGGCATAGCCCTGCCAACATCGATATAGTTCACTGTCCTGTAGGTGCTGCTAGCGGTTTGTTGTATTACCATCATCATTTTTATGACCGCCTAAAGTATATGCGCCTTATTTATTCTGATAGTGTTCTATATGCTTTGTTTTTGCTGTAAAAGCAATAAATAAACCCATTTAAACCCTATTGAAATGAGACTTTACAAGCATGAGCAACTAGATTTTCAGCAACTCCTTCATAAAGTTTATTATCACCAATATTAAATGGGGCTGTTAGCTGTAGGTTTTATGTTTTTCCCTATTTATTTATCTGTTGTTTAAGAAATTATTGAATTCAGACTTCGCTATTTGGCTTTGAAAAAGTGCAGTATGACCTCCTGGTATTTCAACAAATTGACGATTTTGACAATTTGTACAATTTAATACATCTTGTTTAAAAGTT
>CAMDWC010000382.1 GCA_945878825.1 Haliscomenobacter hydrossis DSM 1100 | reverse complement strand
ATCCGGTGTGTAATTACTTTTGGGAAGATGGAACTACCTTGAGTGCTCATGCCGACAAGAAGAAATTCAGTGCTGAAACTGCTAAAAAGTTAAATGTACCAGAAGATTATGTATTGTCAAGCCTACAAGACAGTGCAGATAAATATGAATCTAACGGACGTATTTTTTTAGAAAAATCACTACACAGATGGTCCACCTGGCTAAATATTCCTGTCTTTAAGGCTTTACTAAAAATACATAAATACGATTTATTCTCTTCTATAAATAGCGTAAATGAAAGGTTGGTTAAACATCCAAAGTTAGTTCAACTCTTTAACAGATTTGCAACCTATAATGGTTCAGATCCATATAGAGCTCCCGGATTGCTCACTATCATACCACATTTCGAGCACCATATTGGTGCATTTTATCCAGAAAATGGCATGCATAGTATCACTAAAGCTGTTTATGAACTAGCACTTAGGATAGGCGTAACTTTTCATTTCAACATCAGAGTTAATGAAATACTTACCAAAAACAAGGTCGTATATGGCCTAAGAACGGAAGAAAAAACATACCCATTTGACAAAATAATCTGTAATATGGATGTGTTTTTTGCCTACAAAAAATTACTGCCTAATCACCCAAAACCGAAGAGGATATTACAGCAGGAAAGATCCACCTCTGCTATTATTTTTTATTGGGGAATAAAAAAGGTTTTTTCTCAATTAGCTATGCACAACCTATTTTTTTCTGAAGATTATCGCAGTGAATTTAAACACCTAAAAGATGGAAAAGTAGCAGAAGATGCCTCTATTTATGTAAATTTAACTACTAACCATACGCCATCCGATGCCCCGGAAGGTTGTCAAAACTGGTTTGTTATGATAAACGTACCTAGCCAAAGTGCAGATAGTGAATCTTTAGATATAACTACTTTGAGAGAACAGGCCATTAAAAAACTAAGCAGAATGCTGGGTGAACCCATTAAGCCTCTTATCGAAATGGAAGAAATTTTAAGTCCTCACGAAATAGAATCAAGGACTCAGTCGCATCAAGGTTCATTATACGGAACAGCTTCTAATAAACCTTTGTCGGCCTTTCTTCGACATCCAAATTTTTCAAATGAAGTAAAAGGTCTTTATTTTTGTGGCGGAAGCGTTCATCCAGGTGGAGGTATTCCATTATGCCTTTTATCAGCAAAGATTGCTGTAGAATTACTGTAAGATTTAATAATCCTTATCTTTGATAATAAATAAACTCAAATTAATGATGACTTTCCTTATACCTGCTTTAATTGTAATTATCACCGTAATCTGTATGGAAATGGTTGCCTGGTTGGCGCACAAATACTTAATGCATGGATTTCTATGGATTTGGCATGAAGACCATCACCAACCAGACGTAGAAGGCGATAAGTTTTTTCAGAAAAATGACTTATTTTTTCTCGTTTTTGCCATTCCAAGTGCAGCATCCTACATCATTGGTTTAAGTACGCCAAATACCTGGTTACTTTATGTCGGCATTGGTATATCTATCTACGGAGTAATATACTTTTTAATCCACGATGTATATATTCACCAACGATTCTCCTGGTTTAAACAGTTAGATAATCCATATTCCAGGGCCATTTTACGAGCGCACGGAGCGCATCATGCACATACAGGAAAAGAAGCGGGAGAATCCTTTGGGTTGCTATTGGTGTCCTCAAAATATTTTTTAAATAGAATTAGAAAAAATCATTAAGTAAACGAACCTACAGTGGCCTCTAAATTTCTTGAAGCAATAACCAATACCTTTCAAACGCCCTTGCCGCAGGCAAACGATCTGGACAAGTATTTGGAAGAGATGCTTCCCCAAATAGAAAGCTATAGTGAAAATTTAGATCAGGAATCTTTATATCTTGAACATCCCTGGTTAGAATTTCGCGATAACGACTATTTTCATGAGTCCATTTTACATTTTTTCAATCCGGACCAAGAGTACTTAAGTTCTATCAACGGAGAGGTTTCCTTTGGATTTTGGAGGAAAATGAATCAGGGTCAAAAGCTAATGATTGAGAACGGCGAAGGAAAGCTCTATGAACTTGCCTTTTTAGATGCTAACTTCTTCATTTTAAAAATACACGGAGATAATAGTCCAATAGGCAAACCAAAATATTTATTCTTAGTTAAGGAGGAAGTAGGCAAAAAATTAGATTGGAAAGATGCTATTGAATTATTACATCGCAGTTATAAAAATGGGGGAGGAAATTTATTTCAAATTATA
The DNA here is from genome assembly GCA_945878825.1 of Haliscomenobacter hydrossis DSM 1100. Lineage (GTDB taxonomy): Bacteria > Bacteroidota > Bacteroidia > Chitinophagales > Saprospiraceae > BJGN01. Next base: position 1,087 of record CAMDWC010000382.1, on the reverse strand, counting down.
CTAGTCATTCTAGTTATCTTATTTCTACTCATTTTATTCATTTAATTAGCAATTAATTAAAAAAGGAGCTGTCTAAAAAGCCTGGATACATTAAAATAGTAGTAACCTTTTCACATGACCTTATTTTTAGGAAGGGTCAAATGCCCTGACACCAGAGGGGTCACATGTCTATTGGAAAAATTAAAAAAGGGGGACAACTTTCGTTATCCCCCTTTTTACTATTTAAACCTTATAATTAACTACCAAAATCGTCGAAAGCTACATTCTCATCGGGAACACCCATATTAGAAAGCATATTTTGAACGGCAGAAAGCATTAAAGGAGGTCCACAAAGATAGTACTCAATCTCTTCTGGCTCTGGATGATTCTTTAAGTAATTCTCCATTACCACGTTGTGAATAAAACCAGTCAAACCTGTCCAATTATCCTCAGGCATGGGTTCAGATAAGGCAATATGGAAGGAAAAGTTAGGAAATTCCTTTTCAATGTTTCTAAAATCATCTATGTAGAATAATTCTTTTAAAGAACGACCACCATACCAATAAGAAACCTTTCTATTAGATTTCAATGTATGAAACAGGTGAAAAATATGCGACCTCAAAGGAGCCATACCAGCACCACCACCGATATAAATCATTTCCTTTTCGGTAGGTTTGATAAAGAACTCACCATAAGGACCAGAGATAGTCGCTTTATCTCCATTTTTCAGACCAAAAACATAAGAAGAACAAACGCCGGGATTTAATTTCATCCAGCCATTTGCTCCTCTATCCCAGGGAGGAGTAGCAATACGAATATTCAACATCACAATATTACCTTCTGCCGGATGATTAGCCATAGAGTAGGCACGAAATTGCTCCTCCTTATTTACCATTTTAAGGCTCCATAAGTTAAATTTATCCCATTCATCTTTAAAAGCGTCAGGTTTTTTACCCATTTTTGGATGAGAAGTGATGTCAAACTTACTGAAATCAACTTCAATTTTTGGAACATCAATCTGAATATAACCACCAGATTCGAAATCTAATATTTCACCATCAGGAAGTTCAACGACAAATTCTTTTATGAAAGTAGATACATTATAATT
>CAMDWC010000381.1 GCA_945878825.1 Haliscomenobacter hydrossis DSM 1100 | reverse complement strand
GTTAATCCGAAGGATGCTTTTGCCGGTACATTACATATAAATGAATCTTTTTCCCAATTGGAAATAGCTTATCAAGAGGCTAAAAATGGCCATTTACCCTCTACCCTGCCTCTTGAAATTTATTGTCATACGCTGACCGATCCAACTATTTTAAGTCTTTCACTACAACAGGAAGGATATCACACTTTGACCCTGTTTGGCATTCATACTCCTGCTTTTTTATTTGATGGAAACCATGACCAGCAAAGGAATGCAGCCAAAGATGCTGCCATTCAATCCTTGAATGAATATTTAAAAGATCCTATTGAATCGGTTTTGGCTGAAACGCCAGATGGTAAAAAATGTATTGAAGTAAAATCTCCACTGGATATTGAGGCGGAGATAGGTTTACCCCGGGGAAATATTTTTCATAAGGATTTATCTTTTCCGTTCCGGGAGGAAAATGAAAAGCCAGGCTGGGGTGTTGAAACCGATGATCCAAGAATTTTCATCTGCGGTGCCGGTGCAAAACGGGGCGGCGGTGTCAGTGGCATACCCGGACATAATGCCGCCATGGCGGTTTTAGCACTTGATTTATAAATTACCTAACAACAAGGTATTTTCTACTGGCTAAACTCCTTTAATCAATCTTTATGATTTCAACGAAATTGTCGAGATTTCCAATTTTTACCAAATCCCCCTCCCTGTTTCCTAAAAGGGAAATAGCCAGAGGTGATTCTATGCTGATTTTTTGAACTCCTTCCTTCAACTCGTTTTTAACCACATAATTAACAATTTGAACCGTTATAACTTTACTCAGTTCCATATATTTCACCCGAACAACACTGTTTAATTTGACCACTTTGGTTAAAACAGGTACTTCCACCATGGCATTGGGAACTTTGGCTCTCACAAAACTATGTTCAAATAACTGATCGCCCTCTGGTAATCTTTGCCGGGCTATTTCGTTGATATAGGCAATGAGTTTAGCTTTTTCTCTTTCAGGGTTTCGCCACCAATTAACACTCCATATTCTTAGAAATACAAAGCCACCTTTTTCCAAAATTTTCTTCCTGTGAAGGTCATGTAAATAGGCTTCCCTTTGATCATGTTTTTTAGACCCATCACATTCAATGGCCAATTTGGGTGCACCATTTACTTTTGGATCAAATAAAATGTCAATATTAAAACCTGCAAATTGGATAGGCGCTGCTACTTTATCTTCCCCAAATGACTGAACCAAAACATTATAGACCACTTTTCCAAATGCAAAACCGCTGCTTTTATTTTGCAGCATATTATTCTTTTCCGCAGAACTATTTTTACTCAGCGCATTTAAAACCGCAATTCTTTCTATATTATTTTCTTCACTAACCGCTTTACAATAAGCCAGATAAGCAAAAAATACAGCCCCTCTATTATTAGCGGCTTCCTTTTCCAAATGTTCCTTATAATTTAAATATATTTCTTCAGGAACAGAAGTGCATACAAACACCTTATACTTCGCCCGTGTGACGATAACATTTAACAATTTAAAGCCCTTCGTCAAATTAATAGGCCCGAAACGATTATAAAATTTCCCCTCCTTTGTTTTACCAAAAGTGGTGGATAAAATGATAATATCCCGCTCGTCTCCCTGAATATTCTCCAGGTTTTTCAGAAAAAGTCCCTCCCCTTCCAAGGCTTGCATCTTTTCATTGAAATCATTATATTTTGAAAGCTTTCTTCTATCAATAATCTTACTTTTTATAAGATTCCTTTGCGATATATTAAACGTTGCAATGCCCACCGATGGGTATTTTCCATTGGGAAATTTTTGAATGTGCTTCTCTAAAATATCTAATATCATATCCGCCTCATCCTGATTAACGTAATCTTTGTACAGGCCATTTACCTGAAAAAGTTGAATAGGATTATAATCAAAAGGATTAGGCAGCGGTTGCAATCTTTGATTATAAAAGGCAAAATTTGAAAAATCAATTAAAAATGGATGCTTTGAACGATAATGAAAATCAAGATGACATTTTTCAAAATTCAATTCAGTTCCAAAATCAAGTAAGGACTCGCAAGAAAGTAAAATATTATCCTTATCGAGTTTTTTGACGTCCTCTTCTTCCTCCAATTCGTCCTCATCTTCCACAGCGCCATCAAAAACCTTACTAAAATAGTTAGACGGAGGCATTTGATTTTCGTCTCCTGAAATGATAATTTGCTTCCCCTTTAAAATGGCTGGCAAATTATCTTCAAGTCTTAATTGACTGGCCTCATCAAACATAACCACATCGAAATAATTATTCTTGCCTTTGAATAAATTACTGCAAACATCTGGTGTTGTGAGGATAATAGGAAAATAGTTAGTGAAAAGGTCCAAGTCAAATTGTACTATTTGCCTAAGCGTTAACCGTTTGTATCTAATACTGCTTCTCTTATTGTACAAATTTTCTATGGAAAGCGTTGGATTATTCCGCTCAAATAAATTAGAAAATTCAATCATTTTCGAATGCCAATAATCTTTAATATAGCTGAGTTGGGCTGTATCCATTCCATCGAGCGTTACCGATAATTCATTAAGATCGAAATCGTTGGATGGTAAGTCCTCATTGGCTACCTGATTCAATAAGGCATTAAAGTAAAAAACCAGAAACGTTTTTCTCCAATCCTCCCTATTCATCAGTTCACCTAATAATTGCTTATAATTAAGGGGTTGTTTCAAATAAAATTGATACCAATTGAACTGATGTAAAAATGGATCTTCTTCTTTATGTAGAAATTCCTCTGTTATCTGAATAACCTGTTCGATGCCATATATGAAATCTGAATAAGTATGATTTTGAACAGGGAAATTAATCCATTGATCTTCGTTAAAAAGAGTGTAAAGGGTTTGTACCTGATTTTTTAATTGACTTAAATGATCATTTTGATGCTCAGGATCTTGATAAAACAATAAATTGATGCCGACATATTCCGCTGCTATATAATTATCGGATAAGATGGGGGGCTTCTGGAAATATTTCTCCAATGGCTTAATGGCCGACACATTATTATGAATAGAATCACCCCACAGAATGTTTTCTAAATCTTTTGCCTGACTTAAAAAGATAGCTAAATTTTGAAAAAGATCATTCACAGTGGCCTGATCTTTAATTAACTGTCTTTTTTTACCTGAGAAAATAGCCCCTAACCTGAATCCGAATCGTTTTGTCTTTACCTCATCATAAAAAAGAGGTTCATTTTTATATTTATCAACCACCGCAGATAACTGATCCAAGTAACTTCTACAAATTTTTAACTCTGTCTGATATTCATTATTTCTGAACTCAATAAAATCGTTTTTATACTGTCGTTCAGACTCCTTGATTTGTTGTAAACTCCTTTTATA
>CAMDWC010000380.1 GCA_945878825.1 Haliscomenobacter hydrossis DSM 1100 | reverse complement strand
GGATTATATATCTATCAGGTGGAAAATGCGATTGGCTGTATAGCAAAAGACACCATTGTTATTACTTCTATTCCTTTTTATAAGGCAGATGCCGGACAAGACAAAAAGTTAACCTGCAATGCACCAACCTCTTTTATAGGTGTTCCCATTTTAACAAAAGGAGATTCTTTGACGGTAAACTGGAAAGCCATTAATGGTGGTCAATTAGACGCAGGTCGGGAAAAACTGGATGCTCCAACGGTTACTTTTGGAGGAACTTACATTGTGACTGTTAAAAATATAAAAAGTTTCTGTACCAGTTCAGACACGGTTATGGTTACTAATAATATTCTTAAACCCATACTTAGTTTAGGTAATGATATAGAAACGGGTTGTAAGGATCAGGTAGTAACCTTACAGGCAACAGTACAACCACATCCAAATCCTTTAGATTATTTATGGGAAACACTCAGCGGATCATTTTTAGGATTGAACTCTTCGATAACAATAAGTAAGCTGGGAAGTTATTCTGTCTTGGTGCGTGATTTAGCATCAGGTTGTTCCACAAGAGATACTATAAACCTTTTACCAAATGCCGATTATGCCCGATTTACTTTGGTTGATACAACAGCCTGGACTTGTTTAGAGTCTAAAGCAACGCTAAAAGCGACATTTAATTCACAGAGAGATAAATATAGTATTCTTTGGATCGCCAATGCCGGGGGCATTCTTCCTGTGGGACAAGATACTATTCAACAACCTAAGGTTGAAAAAACAGGTGTTTATACTATCAAAACAACTAATCTTGTTACAGGTTGTGTGCTTTCAGATAGTACCTTGTTAAAAGATATCAGGGAGGTGGTTCAAGCTGATATTATAAAATATGGAGATACCCTCACTTGTAGAAATCCTAAAATACTATTGGAAGGGATTGCGGATACTGAAAATAAAGACTTGCAATATTTTTGGTTTTTAAATGGCAATCAGTTAACTAAAGATACCTTGGATATTGAGGCAAAAGCAGGTGGATTATTTTCCTTCAAAGCAATAAATAAGGTTAGTTTTTGTGAAGGGGTGGATTCCGTTAGAATTATATCCCAATTGGATTCTCCAAAAGTTACGCTGATAACCGATCCTAAAATTACCTGTAAGTATCCTCAGGGAAATATATCCGTTGCTGTCTCTCCAACGGCAGATTACACCTATAATTGGCTGACCTTAGACGGTACCATTGCCTCTGGCTTTAACTCTCCCAGTCCAAAAGTGGCTACTGTTGGAACGTATATTTTACAAATTCAAAATAGGTCAACGCTTTGTGAAGGTGGTATTGATGTGTTAGTTGGCTTTGACAAACTAGCTCCGGAGGCAAAAATTGTTTTTAACGAAACCCAGATTACCTGTATTCGCGATTCGATAGAATTGAAGGCAATGACCACTAACAATAATGCGGCTAGAGATTCTTACGCATGGGTCGATGCTAAGGTAAATCCGATGAAATTAGATTCCAGTCTCATTTATAAAGTTAAAAAAGCAGGTACCTATCTGCTTACTGCTACCAATAATTTTACAGGTTGTAAGGCTATTGATTCCATAATTATTACAGAAAATAAAAGGTTACCGGACGCTTTTGCTGTTTTATCCGGACCTATTACTTGTAATAATCCCGTAGTAGAAATTAACGGTCAGAATGGTTCCTCCGTCGGATCTGATTATCAGGTGTCGTGGTTGCCATTAGACAATCAAGCGAATGCAGTACAACTCACAACTGATGCCTATTTGGTGAAAGTCAATAAACCAGGGAATTATTCTCTCGATATAAAAGACAAGAGAAATGGCTGTGTGGGTAGTGCAAAAGTTAATATTCCCGATTCGACGCAACGTCCATTAGTTAATTTAGTTACGCCGCAACCTTTGGCCTGTCCCGGTAAGTTCACCTTAATCGATACAAAAGGAACAAGTAGCGGAGCCTTATTTAAGTATTTGTGGAAAACATTGGCTGGAAAAGATACGGTAACAAATAATAAGCAGTTAAACGGGCAGGTAAAACAAGTCGGTACTTACACCTTAGATATTGTTAATTCTTTTTCAGGATGTACTTCGAAAGATACCGTAGTGTTTATCCTCGATCCTGCTTTACCTTTGGCCAACGCGGGGGTTGATACCATTAGTTGTGGGGAAAATATCAATTTGAAGGCTAAGTTGTCTTCTCTAAATACCGGAAAATGGACTGCATCCGGAGGACCTCAGGTAGAGCTTCCCAATGATGCAGGTAGTTTTGCTTTCGGATTAAAAGTAGGTAAAAATAATTTCATCTGGACTATTTCTACGGCAAGTTGTGAGGCTTATAGTGTTGATTCTGTTACTATTACCCGTGAAACGAATCCTATTGCAGCAGACGATTTACTTTCTATTCCTACGGGGACAAGAAAGGCTGTTTTAGTGGCCATTCAAAATGATCAGGTGAGCAAGTTGGGTGGTTTTAAACTGTCTGTGTTGAATCAGCCAGTTAAAGGTTTAATTGATTCTGTTTCAGGAGGTATTATTAACTACAAAGTGAAGCCAGGGGGAAGTGGAGATGATAATTTTTCTTACAAACTATGCAATGATGCCTGCCCTACTTTGTGTGACACAGCAGCGGTAAGGGTTACCATCGCTTTCGATCCAGACGCGCCTTTGCCAATCATTCCAAATACAATAACCCCGAATGATGACGGTAAAAATGATGCGCTTGCCTTTGAAATTTTAGATGAATTTCCAGCTGACTATCCTGATGCAGAGTTAATAGTTTTTAATAGATGGGGTGATATTGTATTTACTCAAAGGCCTTACAAAAATGAATGGAGAGGGGTAAATGCTATGAATCAGCCGCTGCCTGATGGAACCTATTATTATATACTCAGATTAAATGTTCCAAATGGTAAAATCGAAAAAGGAGATGTAACGATTATTCGATAAAACATTTTGAGAATGAATAAAAAGAATCCCCGATACAGAAGTGTCGGGGATTTTTTGTTTGTGCAATTAAGATTATTTCATAGGGTTACATCACAAACAATTGGATAAATTAATAAATAATACAACTCCCATTAACTTTTCCAATACTAATGTTTAAACTTGATTAAAATAGGAATAAATGGGCAAATAATTAACCACCTCAATTGACCATCTGTTTTTTTTACAATAATTTTTTTTAATCCATATAATGTCAGTATATTAGATTATATTTCATTTATTACTTAATACAAAATTTTGAAATTATGAGTAAATTCAGTTTACCTACTTTTCTTTTTGCCTCTCTTATTTTCATTTCATTTACCATAAATCCTGGACAAGGTGTAACTAGGCTGGGTAAGTTTGCTTACAATGTTTCTTCCACTGCTAGGATGCAAGA
>CAMDWC010000379.1 GCA_945878825.1 Haliscomenobacter hydrossis DSM 1100 | reverse complement strand
TTTGCCCGAAATATGTTTTTCGTCAGGGTTAATCTGCAGGCTTAAATCGTAAAACTTTACATCGACGCTTGCCTGAGCACCAGATAATTTTCCTCCTGAATCTAAAATGTCAGTTTGTCCAATAACGCAAGTTATTGATAATAGACAAGTAAGCAAAAATGAAAGCAAAAATGTTTGTGTATTTACCATTTTAATCAAATTATATACTAAATGTAAGGAAAAATTTATACATTTGTGAAAATCTACTAATCCTATGGGATTTTATAAGTATTATCGACACAGCATGGATAACTGGAATAAAACCTTTCCCTCATTAAGCCATGAGGAAAGACTGGTTGCTTTATATGAAATATTTTCACCTCAGGAAATTTTGGTAACCTCATCATTTGGTGCTTCTTCTGCCCTTTTACTCCATTTAATAGCGAAAATATGTCCAACCCAGCCCATTCATTTTCTGGATACTACTTATCATTTTGATGAAACGTTAATCTTTAGAGATCAATTAATTGAAAGATATAAATTAAATGTAGTCAATATATTGCCTGAGAGTAGTAGTAACGCATTAACCAAAGAGGAGCAATGGTGGTTTACAAAACCTGATGCTTGTTGCGCGGTAAATAAAGTCAAACCTTTAGCTTCCTTAAAAAGTAAATACAAAGTATGGATATCAGGAATTATGGGTTTTCAAACGCCCCAAAGGTCAAATATGAATATTTTCGATGAGCAGAACGGCCTTTTCAAGTTTAATCCTTTTATTGATCTTACGGAAGGTGAATATTTATATTGGTCATCTTTATATAAACTTCCTGAACATCCTTTAACTGCACTGGGATTTGAATCAATAGGCTGTATGCCTTGTACCTCCAGGGGGCGGGGAAGGGATGGCCGGTGGTCAGGAAAGGGTAAAGTAGAATGTGGGATTCATCTATAACATGGCAATTTTTAATTAAAATCTTATTTTGATTTACATTAAAAATTTATATCTTTGACAATATTTTATTTCTCGATTTAAGTTTAAGAATATTTTTATTTAGGACTACTTTCCTCTCGATGTATTTCTTTAGTCGTTTTTGTGTATCTCAAGCATACACTTCGTTACTATTTTAGCCTTATAAAAGTATTCCGATTCAACATTTTATTTAATTTTTAAAATAATTAATAATGAATTCATCAAAGTATTTATTTACCCTGTTTTTCCTGTTTTTATCGATTTATGGATTTTCGACTGATTCATTGAAAATTACTGACATAGAAAAAAATGACTATGAGGTGGTTGTTATTGGAAAGCAGGTATGGATGCAAGAAAATCTGAGGACCAGTACTTACAGAAATGGGGACACTATTTTACATGCCCCCAAAAATGCCGATTGGAGTGGTTTGCAAAAAGGTGCCTGGTGTATGGCAGAAAATAATAATTCACTGTGTAAGATATATGGTAAATTATATAATCACTATGCCGTTTCAGACCCAAGAGGCTTATGTCCTAAAGGTTGGAAAGTACCATCTATAGAAGATTTTAATGTTTTATCTCAATTTTTAGGTGGCGAAGCCGTGGCTGGCGGAAAGTTAAAAGACGTTGGAACTACATGCTGGCAAACACCTAATTTGGGGGCCACCAATGAAAGTGGTTTCTCTGGTTTACCTGGAGGGCAACGTTTCACCATTGGAAAATTTGGCAATATTGGGAACACTGGTACCTGGTGGACAAATACAAAAAATCAAAATAATACTGCCTGGAGTATTTCTCTTTTCGCTTATACTGGAGGTAATGCGGTGTATAAATATTACAATGAATTCAATAATGGATTATCAGTCCGATGTATCAAAGATTAAATCATTTTCCAATGACCAATTTGTCTGTCATCACTGGCGGAAATGAGCGATTGCTGAGAGTCAAACCATAGTAGCCTGTTGACTGAATTTTGGTGCCCCTCATTTTTTGTTCCATTGATAGAAAAGAGGAGTTTAAAATTCAGGGCATCCCATACCCGAATCGATTTATCCCGGGAGGCTGTAAACAACAAATTTCCGTCGGTATTTAATGTCAGATGATTAATAGTAAATCGGTGAGCAGGTACAACATGAATCAGTTCTCCATTTTTTCTATGCCATACTTTTAGAAGGGCATCTCTCCCTCCACTTATTATTCGTTCATTGTCGGGGTGGAACACTAAAGAAAAAACGGAAGGCAGATGGCAGGCTGACCAACCTGATGTTACCATAAAAGAAGTTCTGTCTAAAAAATAAATAGCACCGTCTGAGCAGCCCAAAGCAAATTCATCTTTCTCCTTATGATAGGCAACAGAGCGAATGGCTTTAAAGCTAATACGAATACTCTCTAAAGGAGTTTGGTGGTCGATGGACCATTTAGTAAAAACCCCATCTCCTCCAGCGGTAAAAAGATAGTTTCCGAGGTATATTATTGAAAAAACACCTTTTTTATGATGGGCAAAGGCTTTAGGGATTATTTTAGGGTTATTTAGGTCAAGCCAATAAATAACGCCATTCAGATCGCCTACAACACATGTATTGACCCCTGGGATATAACAGATGGAAAGAATTTGACCGGGTATTGTGGCCAGGTTAATCCCTAATGCCGGGTTGTCTAATGACCATTTTACCAGCCAGCCGTCACTTCCTCCTGAAAGGAATGACGTTGTATTTTCCATTTGGTGCAAGGTATAAATAGCTCCCTGATGACCATTAAAGAAAGGATAACTTTTAAAATGCATTTAAAAAAATTATATTTAAAGTTTAATATTAGGAATTTAATAGGAATATTGGCCTAATAATTCTAAAAATAGGTGATTATGCCATTGATTTTTAAAGAAAACCTCCTCGAAAACGATCTTTGGGGAATATGGGAGATAAAGGAAGAGGAAGCTTGGTTTTTTAAGCAATGGCAGTTATTGCCCGGGGAGAATCAGCATTTTAATAAATTAAAAGGGCGGAAAAGATTGGAATATGTGAGTTCCAGGCATTTGGTGCACCTTTTAACCGGACTAGATCACAGAATGCCTATGCATACCGATCTTACAGGAAAACCTATTTTCCTTTGGGACCCAAACTTACATTTATCCATTAGTCATTCGCATCAATATGCGGCAGCCATTCTTTCAAAAACCAGTAAAGTAGGTATAGACATTCAATTGATCGTGCCACAAATGCAAAAAGTGGCGAAAAGAGTGTTTAGTTCAACGGAGTTATCCTTCGCATCGACGGAAAATGAACTGGAAATGCTCCATATTTTATGGGGAATTAAAGAGGCTGTATACAAAGCTTTCGGATTAGGTGGTATTGATTTTAAAAATCAGATAAGTGTTCATCCATTTAATTATCAGTATCCAAAGGGTAGTTTTAAGGCTGGTTTAACAAA
>CAMDWC010000378.1 GCA_945878825.1 Haliscomenobacter hydrossis DSM 1100 | reverse complement strand
TCTGTGCCAATTTACATCAATAATGATGCAAATTGCTTTGCTGTTGGTGAAAAAAATTTTGGATTGGGTAAAGATTATAATCATATTGCCGCTGTTACTTTGGGCTCGGGGGTTGGTACCGGTCTTATTTTGAATTCTAAACTATATTCTGGCAATAATACGGGCGCCGGAGAATTTGGTATGATTCCTTATTTGGATAAATATATTGAATATTACTGTTCCGGACAGTTCTTTAATCTATTCAAGCAAACGGACGGTTTAGCTGTTTTTGAGCAAGCTAAAAACGGAGATGAAAAGGCGTTAAGAATGTACGAGGAATACGGTCATCATTTAGGTCAATATTTGAAAATTTTATTGCTCGCTTTCGATCCTGAAGTAATTATTTTTGGGGGCTCTTTATCAGGGGCTTATTCATTTTTTGAAAAAGAAATGAGAAACGCTTTGCTTGATTTTCCTTATCCTAAAACGATCTCCAACTTAGAGATTAAAGTTTCTAATTTACCAGAAATAGCGATTCTGGGAGCTGCTGCTTTAACTTTTAATGAAAATTGATTATGAAAAAATATCATTACCTGATTTATGTGGTATTTCTAATTTTTTTTATTATTTCATTCATCACCAATATTTTAGGGTCCATCATACCTGCGGTGACGGATAATTTTGAGTTAAATGGTTTTACCACAGGACTTTTACCCTTTTCATTTTTCATAGCTTATGGTATCATGTCTATACCGTCGGGAATATTGATAGAAAAATATGGAGATAAATGGTGTATGCTGGGTGCCTGGATCCTTTCTTTTGGTGGCTCATTCTTATTTGCTCTTTTTCCTTTTTATAGCGTATTTTTAATATCTCTTTTTCTGATAGGTTCTTCAATGGCCATGATGCAAGTGGTTATAAATCCATTATTAAGAATAATCGGTGGGGAATCTAATTTTGCATTTTATTCTGTGATGGCCCAATTATTAATTGGTGTCGCTTCCTTTTTAAGTCCATATTTTTACATTTATTTGGTTCAACATCTTGAAGTATCAGGGAGCCAAACCTCCTGGTTTTTTAGCTTATTGTTCAATTTGACCCAGGATTCATTTTCATGGGTATCGCTTTATTGGGTTTTCTCTGTCATAAGTTTAGCTATGGTATTGGGTATATTGTTCATTTCATTTCCTCCGGTAGAAAGGAAGGAGGATGAGAAAATGGGGGAGAAGGCCGTTTTTATTTCGTTATTTAAATCACGACTTATCTGGATTTATACCATAGCTATGTTTTGTTATGTAGGGGTTGAGCAAGGAATAACTAACTGGATTTCAGAATTCCTAAGAACCTATCATGGTTTAAATCCGTCTATTGAGGGAGCTGCTACGGTCGGAAAATTCTGGGGTTTCATGACCATAGGATGCGCTTTAGGTTTATTATTACTAAAAATAATGGATAGTAAGCTGGTATTAAGAATTTTCACCGTCTCAGGAATCCTTATTTTAGCATTGACCTTATGGGGAAATGTAAATATGGCACTTTGGGGTTTTCCCGCTTTAGGATTTTGCTTATCAGTCATGTATTCAATCATTATTTCACTGGCTTTAAATAGTGTAACAGAAAATCATGGCAGTTTTACCGGCATTTTATGTTCTGCCATTGCAGGTGGGGCCACTTTTTCATTGGTGATAGGTATATTAAAGGACGCAATTGGATTAAGAGAAGGAATGCTTCTCCTATTCTTAGCCTTTGGATATTTGTTATTCATCAGTTTTTGGGCAAAACCAATCATTAGGAATAAGACGATTTGAGAGATAGAGAGGGAAGAGTGGGGGCGAAGTTTATTGTTTTTTATTTATATGAGGTGTCATCCCTCGTAAGAAAAAAAATAAGATTCCTTGCTTTTAATACCAAACTTTGGTATTTTTGTGAAAAAGGAATATGTCAAAAAATACATCTGTTACCTTAGGGGATTATTTCGAACGTATCATTAAAAAAAGCATAGAAACAGGCAGATATTCTTCTGCTAGTGAAGTAATTCGAGAGGGTTTGAGACTCGTTGATGAAAGAGAACAAAAAATTAAAATCCTTAGGGAAGCCATTGAAGCTGGAGAGAGGAGTGGTTACGTTGACAACTTTGATCCAATGAAACACTTAAAGGATCTTAATCAAAGATATCAAGAATGATTTTCAACTTTGAATTAAGCCGACTCGCTTTGAGGGACTTAGATGAAATATTATGAAGAAATATTTAAAGTAATAAATGAAATTTGTTATAATTCAGAAATAGGTGAATCCATTGATTTTGTTAAAAAGGGACATAGAAGAATAAATGTAAAATCACATATTGTTTTTTTAGATAGCATCAAAAATTATTTACATCGACAGAATATTACATCATAACATGGATATAGAAGCTTATCTCAGAAAATAAATACAAACTAACTAAGGGAATAATATTAAAGATATTGAATTTTAAAAAAAAGCCGCAATATGGTATAAATACTGCGGCTTTTAAAATTTACATTTCAAAAAGGGGATTACATTTCCCAGCCTTTTCTATATTCTCTGCCAACGAATTGGTTCGCATCTTCGAAATTGGTGATTTTCATATTTGCACCATCCCAAAGTAACTTTCTTCTGCCATAAAACTGCATTTTACCGTTTACCTCTTTTCTAAGATTATAGCTTCTTATAGCCAGATTACCCATGAGAACGGTTTCTGTCATTGGACCTGCATAATCAAAAGAAGAAGTAAGCGCTTTGTGTTCAGTGCTATTAAAGCCAGCTTTACAAGCTTCTACCCATTTACGCTGATGGCCATATTCAGATTCTACCACATCGGCAGCATTTGGACCAAATTCTTGGGTACCGTCATAAAGGAACAACTTTGGCATCATTGGTGAGCTATCATTGATATTGGTAGAAATGATACCTTTTTCACCAATCATAAGAACCCCATTTGCACTATCTGTTCCGCCAATATCCATATTTTCAGGAATTATTTCTGGATGCGCAGGTCTAATGCCTCCATCACTCCATGTTAATTCTAATTTCGTATCATTTTTAGTTGTTGGAGCAAAATGAAGGGTAATAAAAGAGGAGGGAGGACATCCTTCAGGATTATAATCTGCATTCCACATTTTACTGAAAACGGAAGCAACACTGCACTCAGCATCCGTTGGATATTTAAGTCCAAGGGTTCTAAATGGAATATCAATTAAATGGCAACCAACATCACCTAAGGCTCCTGTTCCGTATTCCCACCAACCTCTCCAATTGAAAGGGTGCATATTAGGAACATAAGCGGTTTCTTTTCCTGGTCCCAGCCATAAATTCCAGTCCAGATCGGCCGGTTTTTTACTTTCATCTGGAGCCTGTAAAGGAACTCCCTGCGGCCA